>NZ_JABWPQ010000027.1:0-78561 GCF_013366255.1 Pseudoalteromonas sp. McH1-7
GTGGATTGAAACTCATTTGTCATCAATCCTATATTGCAATGGCTAGTCGCGCCTCCCGCAGGCGCGTGGATTGAAACAGCTCATCTAGGTGACGTTTCTTAATAATGTCTCGTCGCGCCTCCCGCAGGCGCGTGGATTGAAACTAGTTCCGCCGCTACGGGTGACCAAAAGCAGCATGTCGCGCCTCCCGCAGGCGCGTGGATTGAAACTGACTACCCATAACATTAATTGCTTCACGAATTGGTCGCGCCTCCCGCAGGCGCGTGGATTGAAACTATGGGGGATGTCATCATTGCGCTGCGTGGATGGGTCGCGCCTCCCGCAGGCGCGTGGATTGAAACAAGTAAAGCCTGGTGCAATCAAACGACACATGCTTGTCGCGCCTCCCGCAGGCGCGTGGATTGAAACTTGCAATCGGCCATCAGCTGCCATTGCAGCAAACGTCGCGCCTCCCGCAGGCGCGTGGATTGAAACACTGCAAACGCGACCAGCGATTTAGCCCGTGATGGTCGCGCCTCCCGCAGGCGCGTGGATTACAACCTCAGTGAGTAATGTGAAATTCAGTGTTTAAGCTGATTGTGTCTTTGTTTGGTAAAGGAGACGTAATGGGTTTTTGATATGTTATCGCGTTCTTATTCAAAAGAGGAGATGGCGGCAGGGCGAGACTCGAACTCACATCATATACTGTGTATAACCGTTACCCATTGGAAACACTGCCGCACTCCTCTACTTTGTCATACTATTTACAAAATAGCTAACACGTTCTTAATTGCTTTTGCAAAGTTCATGACGATTATTGGCTGCTAAAAAGTTAGCTTTTATTTCAAAATTTTATTGTATAGGTGAGGTTGTAATTGTACTTACTGTGATGGTGAAGTGTAGAGTATTTTCCATGTTAGGGGCTGGTATGCTTGTTAACATATTGGCATTTTGCCTCTTCGATAGTGTACTTTTGCAATTTTATCTATGTACTTTATCGTGAGAGACTTGTCTTTATAATTAACTAAATGTAATGTTTGGGTTAAATGTAAAAGGATAGCAACACAATCATGGTAGTACAATGCAAACACCTGAAGAGTATGAGGTAAGCCAACGTATTGGTCGGTTAATTGCTGGCCTAAAAGATACACGTGGTATGACCCGTGAATCAATATGTAAACGCTTGGAAATTAGCACTCGTACGTTAGACAACTATTTAAGTGGGGTTAGCTCTTTTAAGCTCGGTACGCTGCTAAAACTTGCCGATTTATGTAAAGTAAAACTTGCAGATATTTTAGATGACACAGATGCGCTGTCGCGTTTGTACTCAAAAAACATGAAAGACAAAGGAGGTATATTTACCATATTGCTTGGCTCATTAGCAGGCGTAATGGTATTTGAGTCGACAGTCTTTTTATTATTGGTTGCGTTATTCTTCTACGCACATAAAGATAAGAATAGTTTAAGTATTATCTCTATACTACTTGTGATTTATTTCCTAACGTTGATTTCAGGTTATTGTCTTAATTACATCATTTTTCCTATGGCTGAGAGCTATTATATGCAGAATACTTACGCTTTTAGCTTGCATTTATTACTCAGTACCATGATGGCGCTATCGATAAAACACAGAATGTTGATAGCTGCTTGGGTAACAAGGGGTAAAGTGCCTAGCATTTTTGAGCGAAATTATGTTGATGCCCCGCTATTCTCTTTAGCTTGCTGCTTGATGTTTGTAGATTTTGCGGCGCTTATTGAAAACTTTATTCGTAGTAGTGAACGGTTAGGAGTACCACTTGAAATAGCGCAACAATTTTGGGAAGTCACCTTTTTTTACGATTATTTTTGGTATTTTAAGGCAATCCCTTCATTAATGATATTATCAGTATTGTACATGGGGGTCGAAACTAGAAAAAGATCGGCGAGCCGCGAGGATGCAATAGCAAGTTAGTATGAAAATAATTAAGTAAAATAGATTTTACACTTCTTTATAATGAGTATTTTTTAAAATCCATTTATACCAAAATTAACAAGATAGTGATAAGATATTTGGTTGGAAGTAGGTGTTCTTGTGTCGACCCGCCTATAAATAATACCGTCACCTACTTGTCTTTAAATTTAACCATGTGTAAACTTTTGGTTAACTTTAAGTGGGGCGAATGAGAGATATGGTGGGGCGATGCAGACGCCAGAAGAATATGAGGTAAGCCAGCGTATCGGCCGACTGATACAAGGGCTAAAACGTAAAAAAGGCTTGACGAGAGAAGAAGTCAGCCGCCGTATCGGCGTGGGTAACAGAACTTTAGACAATTACTTAAATGGCTCCAGCTCGTTTAAGCTTGGTACATTGCTTAGGTTTGCTGAAATCTGTAAAGTAAAGCTGTCGGATATTTTAGAAGATACAGATAAGCTCTCAGGCCTGTACGGAGAGAAAAATGAGGAAGAGAACAATGAATGCAGAACTGAACAAGCCGATAAAAATAGTCCTTAGCCGTTCATTGTGTAAGCTGGTTAATGGAGGAGTTGGTACTTCTAAAAATGATGGGCCAAGGGTCGAAAAGGCTGATAAAAGCAGTGGTAGTTAGGGGCAGAATATGAAAAGTTTATTTAAATTAGCGTTATTGACGAGCTTAGTTGCAGCTGGCTTGGTTACATTCGCGAGTGCACCGCTTGTTGAGATTATGATGTCTTTGACCTTAATTTTATTGGTTCTTATATCAAAAAATGATGATAACAGTCAGCTATTAACACTTTGCTTTGCTGCTGTTTTTGTTCTGTCTTCAATTGCCATGTATACGCTTGAAACCATAATATACCCTGCTGTAAATGATAACTTTATCGGTAATACAGTTGCTTTTGCCACATGTTTATTATTAAGCCTAACACTACTATTTTTATTGAAGCATCGAATGACGATAGCTGTCTTACTCACTCGCGGAAAATCAGCAACTGTGTTTGAAAAAAATTATGCTGAAGGCCCATTATATTTATTAGTGATTATCTTAGCCGTTGTTGATGGTTTGGCTCTTATGGAAAACTTTTTGCGCAATTTGGACAGAATAGGGGTAAATGAGGAGTTAGCTAAAACTTTTTGGGAAGTGACCTTTTTTTATGATTACTTTGAATACTTTAAAGCAATACCAATGTTGTTGTGTGTAGCCCTGCTGTACGTTGGGTTAGTTGTTAGAACGAAAAGGCAACCAATACAAAGCTAGTTAATGTATTTTGAATGTAGTTGTTACGGCTATTGAATTGCATTCCCCAGCTTTTATTAATCACTTCCAAATTAAGTTGAAACTGATCATATTTATAACCTGACTGGGGCTTCTGCTTTTAAATCCAAAATGTTAATTTTGGAGTGTCTCTCAGCTTTTATAGTATGATTCTCATTCAAAGCCTGTGTTAAATTTAGTCAAAAGAGTATCAGGACGATGCAAACGCCAGAAGAGTATGAAGTCAGTCAGCGAGTCGGACAGCTAATCCAAGGGCTAAAGCATCGTCGAGGCATGTCGAAAGAGACAATATGTCAGCATTTGGGGATTAGTACACGCACATTGGACAATTACCTAAGCGGCGTAAGCTCTTTTAAGCTAGGTACCTTATTAAAGTTTGCAGATTTATGCCGTATCAGACTGGCTGATATCTTAGATGAAACAGAAGCGTTATCGCGATTACACCCTCATAAGTTAAAAGATAAGTTTAGTATTCTAATTGTTTGTTTTAGCTCTATCTGGAGCTTGTTTTTCTTTGAAAATATTATACTGATAATTCTTTGCGTGTTGTTTTTCTACGCTAATAAAGATAAAAATAGTCAAAGTGTCATTGGCATATTTGTTATTGCTTTTATGCTAGAGGTTATCGTCGCCTACTGCTTGAAATTTATTATCTTTCCTGCTGTTGAAAGTTACTACTTTGAAAATATTTATGCCTTTGGTTTGCAGCTTTGTATAAATTTACTGCTACTTTTTATGCTTAAAAATAGAGCGTTTTTAAGTGTTTTGGTGACGAGGGGTCGCTCTGCATCTGTGCTCGAGAGAAGCCCTATAGAGGCAACCGTTTATTTTTTGGTTCTTACCTTAGCATCAGTCGACTTTTTAGCGCTCATGGAGAATTTTCTTCGCAATCTGGAAAGGCTGGGTGTTGAAGAAAGTGTTGCTAAAGCTTTTTGGGAAGTGACTTTTTTTTATGATTATTTTGAGTACCTTAAGGCTGCTCCAACTTGGGCATGTGTAATGGTACTGTTTACAGCAATAATCGCACGTAAAGATAATAAAGCTAGCCTGAACAGTTGGTAACCCGGTGAAGATAACTGCTTTAAAGCTCGTTTAATGTAACGGATATAAGGGAAAGAACGTAAGCCGATGCAAACACCAGAAGAGTATGAAGTCAGTCAGCGAGTCGGACATTTAATCCAAGGGCTTAAGCATCGTAGAGGCATGTCGAAAGAGACAATATGTCGGCACTTAGATATTAGCACACGTACATTGGACAATTATTTGAGTGGTGCAAGTTCTTTTAAGCTGGGGACGTTATTAAAGTTTGCAGATTTATGCCGCGTAAGACTTGCTGATATTTTGGATGATACAGAGACGCTCTCGAGGTTATATCCAAATAACTTGAAAGATAAGAGCACGCTCGTAACATTAATAATGACTACAGCATTAAGCTCGCTGGTATTTGAGCCTATTATTTGTAGTTTGATCTGTATACTTTTAATTCTTTTCCGAAGTGATAGGAGTTGTGCATCTTTAGCGTTAATTTTTGCAGCTATATTTAGCCTAGATGTTTTCATGATCGCTATTATTAAGTACTTAATTTTTCCAAATGTTGAAAGTAACTTCATACAAAATACTTCTGCTTTTGGGATTCAGTTATGTATTAATATAGTTTTACTTTCGTTATTAAAAAATAGACAAGTTTTACTTGTATTGGTTAGTCGAGGAAGCTCTTGCACTGCTTTTGAGAAGAATTACGCAGAAGGGCCACTATATTTTTTGGTAATGTTTATGACTACTGTAGATTTACTTGCGCTAGTTGAAAACTTCATTCGTAACCTTGAGAAGGTGGGTGTTAACGAAGAGTTCGCAAAAATATTTTGGGAAGTAACTTTCTTTTATGATTATTTTGAGTATTTAAAAGCACTACCTATGTTGTTGTGTGTAGCGGTACTTTATATTGGCTTTATTGTTCGACAGCAACCATTACAAAATCCACAGCATTTAATTTGAGCTTTGAAGAGTTCATAACGGTATAGCGGTTAGCTACTGTATTGGTACGTAAATTAGATTCCAGCAGCTGGTTATTGTATTGATGGGGGGAGTAAATTGACCTTGTCTACAGGGTTTTAGCTACGAGGAATAAACTCATACTTACTGCTAAAATGCACTGACTAGATAAGTAATACCAATTTGACTTAATACTTGCTCAATTTGAAGGAGTAAGTCTGACGTGAGCAGCGTTAGAAAATCCTTATTTAGAACAACTAAATAGCAAAATTTTTGCCTGCCTACAGGACGTAGGTACCTCGGCGTGAGCAGGACGTGAAAGCGGTGTTATCGACAAGATTTTCTCGCCTTAAAATAGATCACTTAATTAAGAAAATTGCTATAAGCTGACTGTTTTTCCGTCCTAAGATTAGGCTCGCCAGTTTTAATAAAAAAGGTGCTTTTAACTGCACCTTTTTTATTTGCTTTATAATCGAACCGCACGGTGATTATTCTAGATTTGGCGCACTAGAGTATACCATTTCAATCAGGTTATTCATGGTTCTTGATTTTTGAATATAGGCTTTTTCCATGTGGGCAAGCTCCTGTAATTCAAATAATGTCGTTTCAACCAGCCTGAGCCACTTTAGCGTTGTGTCTGGTACTGCACCATTTTGTTTGGTCGCTTTTTTTAGCGCGTTATAATAAATTGTTAAGTCACGATATTGGCTTTGATAGTCCATTGTTGTTCCAACCCCGTCTCTATTCGTTCACATGAAAGTAACAGGGAAACCGAGAAAAAATCTGCGGAGAATTATTTTTTACAAGTTTTTAATTCGATAGGTAGTTAATATTTGCAAATGCAGAGATGACATCTTTTGCAAATGCAATACGCGGGTGCTTCAAAGCGCCTTTTTTCCATACTAAGTAGATGTTGTTCTCTGGGCCAACAGATCCCAATTGGATAAGCTCTCCAGCTTTAATTAAATCACGGCATAAGTAGTCTGGTAGTACTGAATAACCAATGCCCGAGCGGATAATGTGTGCGATGGCGCGAATGTCTGGACAAATTGCAATAACATTGGAGTTACAGCTGGCATTAAATACGCGGTCAAAATATTGTCGTACTAGTGGCAAGTCTTGATCGTAAGTTACAACATTATAGGTTGAGAGTAACTCTGCGGTGATCTTACGGTCTTGGATCTCTCGTCCTTCTAGACGATTCATGACGAGCCATAGTTGCTCTTTATCTAACACTAGATAGTCGAATATTGCAGGATCGGGGGTTGATGCAGCAATTGCAATATCTGCGGTATCGTTGAGCAACGCATCAAAAATATTAATCTTATTGCCGATATGTAGCACTACATTGATATTACCTGCTTGGAGTAAATTAGCAATTTGTGGGCCCGACACAAAGCTGATGTATTCAGCAGGGCCTGCAATGTTTAGTGTTCCAAACACAGCCTCTGATCTCGCCCGTATAGAGGTTATCTTCTGCTCTAAAATGTCAATATGACTAGATACCTGAAGTGCTAAGTCATGTGCTGTTGGAGTTGGTTTTACGCCTCTTGCTTGGCGTTCAAATAAGGCTTTTCCGACCACTGATTCCATTGTTTGAATATGTGCCGTGACTGCGGGTTGCGACATGCCTAAATTGGCAGCAGCCTTGGTAATATTTTTGCAGCGGTACACTTCAACAAAGGTTTTTAACTGGGTTAGATGGGACATAACATATTAAGCCATAAGAATTCTGATTGCTCCTCCAAACTTATCCGAATTCTCCTCAATTCGCAAATCACGTATTATGCTTCCATTAACACAGGTAAAGCGCAACGATATCAGACTTTTAAATCGCCGTGCTTTATTTACAGCGCTTTGTATTAAAAGAGTAGTGGTGCAATGTCGAATACCGCCTTGCATAGCTTGCAGGCTCT
Organism: Pseudoalteromonas sp. McH1-7; assembly: GCF_013366255.1. NCBI lineage: Bacteria > Pseudomonadati > Pseudomonadota > Gammaproteobacteria > Alteromonadales > Pseudoalteromonadaceae > Pseudoalteromonas > Pseudoalteromonas sp. McH1-7. The sequence continues at coordinate 7,121 of NZ_JABWPQ010000027.1, forward strand.
CACTGTTTTTGGTTACTCGCCTAAACATAAAAATATTTATCGCTATTGCAAGTATTGGGCGCGATTAAGCCACAACCAGTAGCAGACAGGCGACAATAAGACAAAAATCAATAAAAACTACACTGAGAATGAGCCAAAGTGTAGAGAATGAACGTTATATCTACCGTATAGACAACACAGAGGAATTAAGCATGCTTAATTTTGTATTTAAAAACCAAACCGAAATCCTCTTTGGTAAAGGCCAAATGAGTGAAATAACATCAAGATTACCAGAGCAAGCAAAAGTGCTATTGCTGTTTGGCGGTGGTTCTATCAAAAAGAATGGGGTATACGACCAAGCAATGAGCGCACTGGCTGGTGTTGATGTCATTGAGTTTGGGGGGGTAGAGCCTAATCCAACCTACGAAACATTAATGCAGGCGGTGACCACGGCAAAGGAGCACGACGTCAACTTTATTCTTGCTGTGGGTGGTGGTAGCGTGATTGATGGTGCAAAGTTCGTTGCAGCTGCCTATCATTTTGATGGTGAGCCGTGGGATATTTTGGTTAAAGGTGCAAGCTTTAGCGACCCTTTACCTATCGGAGCGGTATTGACTTTACCAGCAACAGGTTCAGAAAGTAACGGCAACTCAGTGGTGACAAAAAAGGCCACTTCGCAGAAGCGCGCATTTTCATCGCCCACAGTACAACCACAGTTTGCAGTACTTGACCCTGAATACACCTACTCGTTACCGCCTCGTCAAGTAAGTAACGGTGTAGTAGACGCGTTTGTTCATGTAATTGAGCAATATCTGACTTATCCGGTAAACGCGCCGCTACAAGATAGATTTGCAGAAGGTATTTTACAAACACTCATCACTGAAGGTCCAAAAGCACTGAGCGAGCCTGAAAACTATGATGTCAGAGCTAATGTGATGTGGTCGGCTACCATGGCGTTAAATGGCTTAATTGGTCAAGGTGTACCACAAGATTGGTCTACACATATGATAGGGCATGAGTTGACCGCACTATACAACCTAGATCATGCACAAACGCTTGCTATTGTTTTGCCAGCGCTTATGTATGTACAGAAAGAGCAAAAAGCAGAGAAAATCCAGCAGTTAGGTAAGCGTGTTTTTGATATTAACGAAGCCGACACGGCGGTGCAAATTGATAAAACAATCAAAGCAGTGCAAGACTTTTTTGAAGCGATGCTAGTTAAAACGCGTTTAACAGACTACGATTTGGACGAAAAAGCAATCTCGGCGGTAGTTGCTAATCTTGAAAAGAACGGCATGACTGCTTTGGGTGAGCACGGCGATATCGATTTAGAAAAAGCAGCGCAAATACTAGGATTAGCGCTGTAACAGCTTAGGTAATATAGCTATTGCATCAAAATAAAAGCCAGTGATAGCGTCACTGGCTTTTTTACTTAACTTGAACTTAGCATAAAAGGGAGTTAATCAACTAAAATAGCTATGGTTAACAGCGTAATATCGCTTTAGCTAAAAGTTAAAGTTATGCCACGTTCAGCATATTTATAATGTACGCGAGTATGCGATACGTTACAGGTTTCTTAACTGGTCGATAACGGCTTGGATCTTATCAAACTTTGTTTGTTTGTATTCCAGCTCAGCTTGTGCTTTTCTACTCTCCCAATAAGCATGGTCTTCAGGGTACTGAGGTTCAACCACATAAGACGCTAGGTGATTACCGTACGGGTCTCTTAGCCAGCATCTATATTCAACCGCTTGATCATAAGGGTCTGGGTCGTCACAGCCTGATCTAAGTGGGAGATCGGCTTGTTTTTTCTGTGCGAGCATTGTGCTGAGTTGGTTGGCTAAATTTCTTGCTGCGGTCACGACGGTAGACTTAGGTACCAGCCCTGCTAAGTGACGCTCAGTATATATTGCAACTACTACAGATGCAGCTAGCGCGTAGGTATCAGCAAGGTAGAAAAAGTCATCATTATAGCGACTGTTAAGTGCTCTGTGGTTAATTAAATCATTGGCTTTAATTAACAGACCACCTAATAACACTGGATCTTCACCCTTGTATTTTACGGTATCTCCATAATGTTTTAAGCTTGCTTCTACACTGCGAAACTCTGCAATAAAGTCATACTCAGCATCACGAACAATTTCCTTTCTAACTCTATCTTGTATCGCTTGTAGGCTTTCTTCGCTAAGCATTACGTATTGCGGGCCACCAGAGCCAAATACAGCGTCGGCAAGTAAAGAGCCAAAACCATTTAATAGTTTGCTTTTTACTTTATCTAAGATTTGTTCGCCGATTGTTGCTGTTTTTTCTTCTTGTTCGGTAGCACCAACAGAAAATGTTGCACTGCATAGCGTTAGACTGACTATTGCGGCGATTGAACTAAGTTTCATTAAAATAATCCTTATTAACACATATAGTTATTAACTAACCTGAGATTTGGATAACTATCCCGAGGCACGCTTTTGATACGTGAAGCTATTCTCCAAGCGTGCTAGTTAAATGGGGTGAACACAACCCGCAAGGACTTAGTGCTCTTTTTATCCAGCCCCAGGTTAACTACGTAAACTCAGCCATTGATTTAACATGTTATTTTAAAAGTAATGAATTAACATTGTCTTTTGTTTTTTAGTTAATCAAAAATGACTAAGTTTAGGTAGTTTACTCTATTTTTGTTAAAGAATCATTAAGGTTAAAATTTTATTCGTATCCCGGCGTTGACGGTAAATCCATCATTGCGTGACCAAATGTCAGTTGTCCAGCGGCCACTTGGCGCTTGTGCAGTTAACAGCAGCGGTTCCTCTTTAGTTTGCCTTACATTGAGTAAATTTTCTGCGTTCAGAAAATAGCTAATATTTCCCACTGTAATTTGCCCAAGTAGACCGAGATGCCAATAGGCATCGCTTTTGGTTCGGTATGGGTTGTTTTCAAGGTGTTGTGTGCCCGTGTAGTAAGCTTCAAAACCCAATAAGTGGCTGCCATGTTTCTCCCACATGATAACTGCACCAGCGGTGTGTGTTGGGGTTAAATAAAGTGGTACGCGAGAGGCATCGAACATGCTGTTTTTAGTAGCATCTGTGTATAAATAGCTTCCTGTGAATTTGATATCGTGCCAACGATAACGCAGTAGTAACTCTGCGCCCCGTATTTCGCTCTGGCCACTCGTATTTATTAAGCGAACCTGTTGCTGCTGTGAAGGCGTATTCGAATTAACAACTTCTAGCGCCGTGACATTTTCAACGTCAGAGGAAAATAAAGTAATGCTGCTCTCAAATTTATCAGTGACATAACTTAGGTCAATAGAGGCAGTTGTTGCTTCCTCCTCCTCAAGATCGGTGATGGGCATAAGGCGTGACAAGCCCGTATCTTCGATGTCTTCAATAAAAGGTGTTGGGGCAAAAAAACCTTGTCCGTAAGAGCCTCGAATAATCCAATGTTCCGGGTTGTATAATACCGAAATACGCGGGCTAAACTGAGTGCCGAATTCATTATGCCAATCCGTACGCGCGCTCAATGACACAGCAAGATCTTCACTTGCTTCATAATCTACCTGTGAAAATAATCCCGGCACCTGATAGCGATAATTAAAAGTTGAAAAGTCCTGTGAATCAAAGCTATCTTCTTGATATGCCATACCAATAAGCCATGCAATATGGTCGTTATACCCGGATACGCTAGACTCAATTAAGTAGCTTTCATGGGTGTCATTTTCTTCAACGATACCATAAATGTGATCATGCTCTTGGTGCATCATCGAGCCTCGTAGGTTTAGGCTCAGTGTTTGTGCCAGTGGCTTATCAAAGATAAAGCCAGCGTCTATGCTTTGTGAGTCCTGACTTTGAACAAAGGGGTTACCATCAGCTAGTGTTGCTCCTTCTCGAGTACCGCCTTCACGATTTTCTGTCATTGCGCCAAGCGTAAAATACAAGCTTTCCCCGTCTTCACCTTCCCAATATAGACGAGGGCGAACTGTTGCACGTTCATATCCTGCCATATCAAGCCAGCCATCATCATCTAAATCCTGTTGAGCTTGATGGTGTATCCCAGCAGTTAATGACATGCTTGTGGTGTCATGAATAGGTGCTGCGAAGTACGAAGTGATGTCTTGACCACTTTTTGATGTAGCATTGAGTAATACTTCTCCTTCAAATTCATCTGAAGGAGTACGAGAGATCAAATTAATCACTCCACCAAGTGCGGAGCCACCATAAAGCGAGGAGGCTGAGCCTTTGATGATTTCAACGTTGGCTAAATCAGTGGGCGGGATTTGCAATAACCCAATTGAAGCTGTTTGCCCGCCATAGAGTGGCAATCCATCACTCAATAACTGGGTGTATCTACCATATAAACTTTGTAGACGAATATTGGCGCTGCCAAGGGCTGGGGAGGTATTTTGTACTCGCACTCCGCCTGTTTCGGCAACTAACATTGAAATATTACCCGGACGCATTAGGGCTTTTTCTTGGATTTCCTCACCATTTATAATCTCTGTTCTTGTTGCTGACTCGGTTACGATCCGTCCTAAGCGTGATGCCGTTACTTGAATCTTTTCAATTTTATTGTCGTCATGTTCATGGTGATGCTGTTCTCCAGCATGAGATATAGATGGAGCTAATAGGATGGCGAGTGCCACTGGAGAGTATGTATATCGCATTTTTACCTCTAATAATACAAAGCGTTGGGTGTGACACCAACGTTTAGCAATGTCTACTTCATTTGAATAGCAATACCAAGCACTCAAGCTGTAAAGTTCAGTTGCAACATATTCTGCTTTTACCAATTTGCTTTATTAAGTCTAATTGGTATTACTCCCTCAAGTTGAGCAAGTATTAAAACAAAGTGGTATTACAACGCATGCTGTGTCCGTTGCACACTGACGGCTACGCACATTGGTATTATTTTGTATTGGTTGTAGTTAGCCTACGGGATATAAAACCTGAGGTTCAGGCTATATCGGTATTAATGGAGAAGGTAAAATAGGTGGTCGTTCAAGGGGCGGCACATGCCGTCCGGTGTACCGATGCGTCAGACCAATATCTAGGTCATGAGTATGTAATCGATATGGAACGTTGAGCCGAAGTGTGATGAAAACAAATGTAGTACATGCGTTGTCTGGACAAATGCAGTCATTTTCACAGCACTGTGTATCACAACAGTCATCGGTATCTGTAGACAGGTTACCATCGCTCAATACTACAGTTTGATGCTCGGCTGCTTCTATGATTGAAGCTGAAACCTTGCTGCCTACAAAGTCAAAAGCCATGGTTTGGCCAACAAGGGCAACCAATAACGTTATCATTAAAACTAGCTTTGACAATGGGTTATACATAACTATCTGCAACAAAAATGGCCTCGGTATTGTAAGAGCTTTTACGTGATAAGTGAAGTCTTTGGGTGTCTATGTGTTATTTGCACATCGCTAACACGCTATTTCAACCACAAAAGGCGGGAGTTATACCAATTTGAAGGAGTAAATCTGACGCTAACCGCGTTAAAGGTTTCTTGTTTAGAACAACTAAATAGCAAAATTTTTGCCTAGTTATCGACAAGATTTTCTCGCCTCAAAATAGACCAGTTAATTAAGAAAATTGGTATTAAAGCTGGCAATTAGCTTATGGAAGAAGGTGTTCGAAAAAGCAACTATAGTTAAAAGAGACGTTTTTTATAGTGAAGAAACAATGATTCAACTTTTGAGTTTAATTTTATTGGCTTGTTCATTGTTCGCTTCGGCTCAACCTAAGCGTGTAGTAACGGTTGCCACCGGAGAATACCCTCCATATACGGGCAAGCAACTTGCAAACGATGGTTTTGTTAACCATATCATCCGTCTAGCACTAGAAAGCCAAGGCTACCAAGTACACTTTGAGTATTTGCCTTGGAAGCGTAGCTTTCAATCAACTAACTTGGGGCAATTTGATATGGCGTCTTACTGGGTGTGTGAGCCTGAATATGCTGATTCGTTTTATTGTAGCGATGAGATTTATAAAGGCAATTTGCTCGCCTATTTTAGAAAGACAACTCCTTTGCCAAAATGGGAAAACATATATGATCTGAAAAAGTTTCGGATTGGTGCAACATTGGGGTATGAATATGTGCCAGAGTTTCATAAAGCAGTAGAGCAAGGTGAGTTGGATGTGTTGATGGTGACGGATGATAAACACAGCTTAAACATGCTATTCAACGACCGCGTTGACTTGGTGCTGCTAAGTGATGTCGCGATGCAGGCGCTGCTCATTAAAGCCTTTACACCAGAGCATGCCACGTTAATTCATGCGAGCGACAAACCATTTTTGGCCTACACCGCCCACGCTTTATTTCCTAAATCTCGAGAGGGTAGCCTGGTGTTGAAAAACGATTTTAACAAAGGCTTAAGCTAGCTAAAGCGCTCTAGAGAGTGGGATCGCCAATGGCAGCGACTGCTCAATGCAGAATTTCACCCTGATGCTGCTATCAATTGAAGTAATACCCCAACTAATATAAAAGAGCCATTATCCAATTTTAACTTTTAATTTTTGAGGCTGTGACAGCTGCATATTTGGTATTAATAAAGCGCAGTAGGGTAGGCATCATTAATCCAGTTAATACAACACACATCCCCATTAACTGAATTGCGCTGACTGCTTGTCCCATCAACGCAGAAACCAAAGCAGCAAATACCGGCACCAAGTTGAAGTATAACGAGGCTTTTGCGGAGCCAAACGCTTTCACTCCACTGTTCCAGCACAGGTATCCAACCACGGTGCCAAAGACGCCGATGTAAATTAAACTCGCCAATGAGAAGTTAGGCAAAGTGATAAACGATTCCCAAGGTGTTACTTCTGCCCTAAACAAGCTAATTATTAACAAGGTCGTCAGTCCCATAGCCATCGTTATTAATGAAAATTCAAGGGGGGCTAACCAATGCGATACCTTGGATGCACAGACCGTGTAGCATGACCAAGCCAACATACCGATGAGAATAGTCACATCGCCTCTATTGATTGTTAGATTGATAAGGCTGTTTAAATCACCCTTGGTAATGACCAATAAAACCCCTGATAAGGCGATGCCAAGTTGGCACAGCTGTAATTTCCGCAAGGAGGTTTGATCAACGATGGCTGCCAGAAGTGCAGTAACAATGGGGCTTAAAGCCATGATTAACGCGCCATTAGTGGCTGATGTGTGCTCCAGTCCAGAGAACAGAGCAAAGTTTAACCCTCCAATGCCAATAGAGCCGATGACTGCTAACGCAAGATACTGAGTTAGTGATAATGAAACTATGCGCTTTTTGGTTATATACATAAAAACTAAAAGGCTAGAAACAGCAATCGCAAAGCGCCAAATGGACAGCGATAAGCCTGACATATCTTGGAGTACAACTTTTGCTAAGGGGAATACGCTGCCCCAAGAGAATGCACATACAAGCATCATTACGATAATGGCATTTTTTTTCATATAAATGGGTAACTAATTGAATGAAATTAAGATAAGTTTATATATTCCAATATCAACAAGATATAAGCGTTTTTGATATATTAGATTCCAAATATGAAAATTAACTATTCTTTAGATGATATGCGACTATTTTGGGTCGTTGCGAAGCAAGGTAGCTTTAGTAAAGCAGCGCTTGAATTGAGTATGCCTATTTCTACATTAAGCAGACGTATCAAAAGCTTAGAGCAATCATTACAATTGCGATTACTGAATCGTGATGCGCATAGAGTGACATTAACAGGAAGCGGTGTGCAATATTTTCAGCGCTGTGGCGGATTATTAGAAGCATTGCAAAGTGCAGGTGATGCGCTATTTGATGAAAAAGGAGAGGCGAGTGGGACGATTAACGTGTCAGCACCGAATAATTTTACTCAATATAAGTTAGCGCATATCTTTAATGCATTCTTGCGCGAATACCCAAAAATATCTATTAACCTTTCACTGTCTAATAAAAATATTGATCTTGAAAAAGAGCATATTGACCTCGCTTTCAGAGCCTGTGACGAGGTTCCGCTTGATTGGATAAGCAGGCCGTTGAAGCAAGTAAAGTCAATAGTGTGTAGTAGTCCAGCTTTAATTGAAGCAAATACAATTAGCCACCCTAAAGAACTACAAAAGCTGCCTGTTATTTTAAGTAACCCTGTCAGGGTTTGGGAGTTGGTTGAGACCACCACCGGTGAAAAATTTAGCTATACGCCTTTGCCTCCCGCTAGACTAGAAGCTGATGATTTACATGTTGTTTCTCGAGCTGTGATTGAAGGGCTTGGTGTGGGTTTTATCCCTTATTTTATGGCTAGTGAGTGGATAGAAAGTGGCAAGTTAGTTCGTTTGCTACCAAAGTGGTCTGGGCAACCGAGAACGGTTCACTTGTTATATCGAGATAGAGACAACATGCCATATCGGTTACGCTTATTTATTGATTATTTAATCAGAGCTTCAGATAATTAATGCCTTGCTAGCAGCCAGATTTAGCACCAACTGCGTTGAATTCACTTCCAATAGGCAGTTATTGGTACGTAAATTCGCCTTGCCTACAAGGTGTAGGTACCTTAGCAAAAGCAGGACGCGAAAGCGGTGTTATCTCCAAAGCAGTCTGGCTAGAGTAGGGGATAATTGAATATGGTCTTAAAAACACTGAGCTAGCTCATGCTTTGATCCAAACCTCAGGTTATTTAATTTCTTATTACTGAAAATGCTTTAAATATGAGCGGTGATGTGGTTATTATGCAAGTGTCTATATTTTGGGCACTGGTTAAAACCGTGTCTAAATGAGTAAGCTCATCTCTGAAATAGGTGGTTTTATGACAATTGAAAGTTGGCTAGCTTTTTGTACAATTGCGCTGCTGGCCACAGCGACACCAGGTCCCGCTGCATTGTTGGTGGCGACGAATAGTTTAGCTGTGGGTTTTAAGCGGGCGTTGCTAACTGTATTTGGTAACGTTTCAGGGTTGTTGCTGATGTCGAGCTGTGCCGTTATTGGTTTGAGTGGCTTATTGCTCCACTCAACAGCGGCATTTACGGTTGTGAAAATATTAGGCGCGCTCTACTTGATTTATATTGGGGTCAACTTATGGCGAAAAGGGTTAGATCAAGTATCTCTTCCTGATGGTGTAAAAAAACAAAAAAGTGCAGTGAGGCTATATCTAGATGGCGTGCTGGTGGCGTTAACTAACCCAAAAGCTATTGTCTTTACAACGGCGTTATTCCCTCAATTTATCGATACTTCAGCACCACTCTTAGCACAGTTTTCGTTGCTGGTCACTACTTTTATGTGCCTTTCTTTTTGTTGTTTATGTATGTATTCATTTTTGGCTCAAAGTGCTAAAAAGCGAGCGATAAAATGGGTGTCCGGTCATGTAATTGGTAAAATGTTTGGCATGACATTTATTGGTGCAGGGTGTGTTTTAGCTAGCGCTGAGCGCTAATTATACATAGCGGAAGCTGCCTCAAATTCACTTCCAAAGCTCACCTATTGGAAGTGAATTTGTCTAGCCTAGAAGGTCTAGGTACCTAAGCTTTAGCAAAGCGTGCAGACCAGATTTGGGATAGCGTAACGCGAGTCCAAAAACAAAGTGGCGGCTCAGCCCTTGCCCCTGCCTTAGCTTACTGAGAAGCGAATTTATACCAATTTGACTTAGTGCTTGCTCAATTTGAAGGAGTAAATCTGACGCTAACTGCGTTAAAAATTTCTCATTTAGAACAACTAAATAGCAAAATTTTTGCCTTGCCTATATGGATGTAGGTACCAAAGCGATAGCAGGACGCGGTAGCGGAGTTATCGGCAAGATCTTCTCGCCTCAAAATAGACCACTTAATTAAGCAAATTGGCATTACGCAAACGTCGACTTTGATGTTTTTTGCGTTTTCGTTGCCACCATAAATAGACACCACTAAAGCCAAGTAAAATAGGCGCAAGCCCCATTAAAGACCAAATAATTTTACTGGGAAGCCCCGCAAAGTGACCAAAATGTAGTTTTCTAAAGCTATCAATTATCCTCTCTAGAGAGGTTGCTGTGCGAATGTCATACACGGCAATTTGTGCGCCTGTAGTGGCATCGAAGCTTACAGTAGAGGCGTAGTTACTAATAAAAGGGTTCGTATCTGCAACGCTGCCAAAAATAGTGATATGTTTTTGTTGTGGTTCAAACGGAAATAACCAGTAAGTGGGGGTAAAGCCGCCAATTGCATCAAGGCTCTGCGCCATCATTGCATCAAAGTCGAGTGTGCGATTAAACATTGCTTGACTGACAATATGATGATCAGCTTCATCATGTTCAAAAGCCTCATGGTAGTAATCTACGGCGTTAAAATAGACACCTGTTATCCCAAGGCACAGTAATACCGGTGCACTCCATATTCCAATTAATTTATGTAACTCAGAAAACAAGATTACTCTTGGAGTGTGTCGTCTAAAGCTAAAAAAACGTCGCCAAAAACGACGGTAAATAATTAAACCAGACACTCCTAAAAAGGTAAACAGAATCGCAATAAATAAGCCGATAGCGACGCCCATATTTGGAAAATAGCGGTTGCTGTCGTTGAGCAACAAGGTGTAATGAAGGTGAAGTATAAAGTCGGTAAAGTCGCTGTGTATCCCCACAGGCGTACTCAGCATTTCTCCTTGGTAGGGATCGAGGTAGGTTTTAAACCAAGTATCAGTACCATGTTTTAGTAGATAAACTCTATCGGCCTCGTAGCCGTCATCAAATAGCTCCCAACTACCAATTTCATAGTTGGGGTGCGCATCGGCAACCAAATTGACTAACTCTTTCATTGGCTTGCGCTGAATATCTTGGCCTACATAATTCAAGGTGGCTTGATCTTTGAGAAGGATGCTATCTATCTCAAATTTGAATACCAACATGCTGCCAGTGAGTGAAATGATGAGTAATGGCAACATTGCGATCAGTGCCATTAGGCTGTGCCATTTAAATAATGTTTTGCGCATTATTATCCTTTAAAAACTAAACCACCTTAGCTGATGCGCTACCTAAAACTCAGGTTAGATACGCTGAATATCTATATCAATCTGCTTACATCACGGGTTTTTATCATTCTGTTTGGCCAATGTTGATAACGAACCTAGGATAGTTGCGACGATCACAGTGCCAGTGATTTATTGCTATAAAAATGAGAGTGATTCTTATTATACCATGTTGTGGTGGAAGGTTTTGCCTAAGAGTGCACTCTTTGTGGAATTTGCTTAGGAGAAAGAGCAAAAAGCTGTTTAAAGCGACGGCTGAAGTGCGCTTGGCTCTTAAAACCCGAGTTAATGGCGATTTGGTTAAGTGATGAATTTTGCTCTACCAATTCAAAATAAGCGTGATTTAAGCGTGTACGAATTAAGTATTCTGAGGCACTGAGATCAGAGCGAGTAAAAAGCTTATGAATATACCGTTTTGACCAACCTGAATACTCACACAACATATCGATACACAGCGCATCATTACTCGCATGTTTAACTATCAGCTGCTTCAACGCTGTAAGCGGTGAGTGTAGATGACAACATTGTAGGGCATGGCTCAGGCTTTGAAGAATATTTGCTTCAAGCCACTGGGCTTGGGTTTTAGTTAATTGCTTAACGAATAGTGCTTGAGTAAATAGCTGTGAGAGCGCTGGAGTTATTTTGATTGCTTGTCCATGTGATAGCCTTTTGCCGGTATGTTTAACCAACCAGCTAATAGGAAAGTTAAAGCTAATGGCATGATAATGTGCTGGCAGGTGAAAGATATGCTTTTGCTCTGCTTCAATAAAAATCAGCTGCATGTTATCTGCGGCACTTATGGATTGCTGAGTAAGCCACCATCCCGACCCTTTTTGGATTAAAATGAGACTGCCATAATCTTCTGGCATTGACGAGGCAACCTGAGCATTACGATGGTAGATAATGCCACGTAATTTAACTTGGGAGATACTTGTTGAAATCAGTGGAACTTCAGTGTGCAGCTCATGCTGAGATACATGATCGTAAAAGTGTTGCTGTAACAACTTGGAATGGAGATCTAAAACTATACTCATCAATACAAACGTGGCAGCCCAATAAGGGCTACCACTGTACGTGTTTTCTCAATAAATCCCAAACGAAATGAGAATTATTGATAACGTATTACCTTAATAACTTGCAACTAGTGATACGCCTGAGAAGCTTGTATAGCCGCGCAGTTTAATGTAATAAGTGCCACCTTGGCCTGAATTTGAAGTACAAGATTCATTGTTACCATAGCGGTAAGGGCGACAGTCGAATACACCTGTTGTTGGCTCAGCGCCCTTTCTTACATAAAGGTCTGCATCACCAGAACCACCTGAAATAGACACGTTTAGCGTTACATTAGCAGGTACATCAATTGTATAAAGCAACTCTTGGTTCGTTGAACCTGAAGCTGTAACTGCTTGTCCATTTTCTAGCTTAGGAACCGGATCTGGATCAGGGTCTGGATCTGTGCCTCCGGCAAGTGTGTATAGTAACTCATTTGGCGAACCACTTTGAGGGTTAGATACTTTACCTTTAGAAGCGCGTTGGCTAAGCAGTGAATCAACTTGAGATGGGCTTAAACTTGGGTTTTCATCCAAGTATAGTGCAATTGCACCTGCAACATGTGGTGCAGCCATTGACGTACCACTGATGGTGTTTGTTGCTGAGTCAGAGTTGTACCAAGCAGACTTGATACCTGAGCCAGGTGCGTAAATGTCAAGACAGTTACCATAGTTTGAGAAACTAGAGCGAGCGTCGCTACTTGTTGTTGAACCAACAGTGATAGCATTAGCTGCGCGTGCTGGAGAATAATTACAAGCGTTGCTATTGTCGTTACCCGCAGCAACAACAAAGCTAACACCTGCTGCCACAGCATTATTCACGGCATCATCTACTGCCTGAGAAGCACCACCACCTAAGCTCATGTTAGCAACTGAAGGGCCTGAAGCGTTGTTCTTAACCCAATCAATACCTGCGATCACGCCTGAATATGAGCCTGAGCCGTTACACCCTAACACTCGTACGCCAACAATATTTACATTTTTAGCGACACCATACTCTCCGCCACCAATTGTACCCGCTACATGAGTACCGTGACCGTTGCAGTCTGTTGCGTCGTTATCATTGTCTACAAAATCATAACCATGAGTGGCACGGTTACCAAAATCATTGTGACTAATACGAACACCGGTATCGATTACATACGCTGTTACGCCCGTGCCATCAAAATCATAATGATAGTTTGAATTGAGGGGTAAGTTGCGTTGGTCAACTCGGTCTAAGCCCCAAGTTGGGTTAGCTTGATCACCGTTTGCAGAAATTGAAGGGGTTACGGTGACAGTCTGATCTTGCTCGATATAATCGATATTCGGGTTTTGGATTAGCCCTTTGAGTTGTTTTGCTGATGCGTTTATCACAACGCCATTAAGGATACCGCCAAACTCTCTTGTTATGCTGACATTATGCTTGTTTTGCAACTCGTTAGCTTGCTTTTTAGCAAAAGCTGCAACGGCTTTACTATCATTTACATCAAGTACTGAAGGTGTAGAAAACACCACAATATATTGGTTCTCTATTGCTTTTTCAGCACTTACGCTAACGAGCTTAGCCGCTTGAGCATTAACCGAGGTCATGCCCGCTAAAATGGCAAAACTAATTGCACTTAATTTACGCATTTTGTTGTTCCTTACATGTTGTTTTATTTAGTTGTGTTATCTAGTACAAGTTCGATTTGGCGCAGTTGCTGTAGACACTCTACTCACCATTCAACTCAATTTGATTAAAAAGTAACAAATGAATATCAGGGTAACCAAAGTCAACTGAACCTGAGTACATCAACTCGTACTAGTTACATTATAATAGAACACAAGATTAAAAAATAAACAAATAATACAAATAAAATTTACAAAGTGTTGTGGGTACACTGAGTAAAGTGCTACTTAGTTCATTACGAGAATTAGACAAGTAACTTTATAAGTATAAAAGACAGAAGGTTACGATAATTTTCTAGAAATTGTTAAAATATATAGTGTATGGTTACAGGGAAAGTTTTTTCAAAGATATCTACGAATTTTCTATCTGTTAATGTTTTTTGTAATTTTTTGGTAAACAATTCTTTACATTTCAAGTTGGGGAAATGTTATTAGGTTTTACGAAAATAAGAAGGAGTAAGCCCTGTCCAGCGCTTGAAAGCGCGGCGAAAATTTGTAATATCACTAAAGTGTAGTGCACTGGCGACTTGTTCATTTGAGTAGCCTTGTTCAGCGACATAAAACATAGCTTGTTGACGGTGTACCCTATCTTTTTCTGTTAAGAAAGTCGTGTTGTGAAGTTTGAGTTTACGCTTGAACGTTGCCGCACTCATGCCCATTAATGATGCTATTTGCTCACTGTGATACTTTGGGTATTTCAATTGCAGCCGGTGTAACTGTGCAAGAAATCCGCGTGTGTTTTTTGGTGTTATTTGTAATTGTTTGTTGACCAAAAATGGGAAGTTATTGATCTGCTGCTTTATTAATGTTGGCTTGTTGATGGCAACCACAAAGTCACTGTGCTGGAAGCTATAGCTTTGAGATAAATAACTGAGATATTGCGCAATTTCTTTTGGTTTATCGAAAGGAAACTGTATGGTAAAGCGTGCCTCAGGGCAGCGCCATTTAACATATCCGCAGAGGATACTAGCCAGTACTTCATATAGAAAACGCAATACTGTGGCGTTAGTTTGGGCGATAGCCGGTGAAAAAGTTAAGTGATAACCATCTTCTTTGTGCAACTTTCTAAAATGGAAAAGCGGAAATATCGTCAGCCCTCTGAGCAGTAATACATTGATGAGATGTTGTATACTGCGACAATTAAACAGTAAAGAGCCGTAGTGACTGATAAGTGTGTTGAGTAGATATTGGCCGTATATAAAGCTTAACTCTCGACAGCTTGGCTGTGCACAAATATTGATGATAATGCGCTCAAGTTGCTCAAAAGAAATGGTTGTAGTGTTTGCAAAAAGATCTGAGCGAAATAGCTTGCTGCCTTTTAGTGTAATGTCTGCATGGACACCACACTGCTGCGCTAAATCGACGAGAGGCTGTGCAAAATAACAACTTTCTAATTGCTTCATATGACATTCAAGCGTTTGCATCAAGCAGCGACCTTAGTGCGATTTAATGCAGCGACAAGATTTGTCATGAGCGACTCAAATTCCCACTGCTGGTTATGTATTTCAATACTGCTCCACCTTACCGCGCTGAATTGTGGTTGATTTTTGTCGTCATGGTAGTTGGCGTGGCGAGCAATAAAAGCGGTTGCGCGGGCGGCAAAAGCATTGGCTTGTGCTTGTGTGGTTTGAGGATGAATGATGACAAATTTATCTGCCGCAAATCGACATAGTAAGTCGCTTTCACGCATACTTAAAGAAAGCATATCAGCAGTATCTCTGAGTAGTTGATTGCTTTTTTGTAGACCATGTTGACGCGAAAAGGCGGCGAAATTGCAAATATCAAACATGGTTAAACAAAAAGTACAATGTTCGCTTTCTAAGCGTGCCAATTCATGGCTTATCTGATTTTTCATGTACTCGATGCTGTAAAGTCCAGTCACAAAATCAGTGATACTGTGATCGCGATAAAACCGCTCCTTTTTCATCAATGTTTGATTAAATATACTTTGCTCTTTGTACCAATAGTGAGCAGCAATACTCATCAAGATCATACCAATACAGGCGGGAATAGCTTCAAAACTAGTTAAATAGGGCGGCGTAAAAATCACCATTTCGTCTAAAAAATCCCATAGCATTGATACATACATAGCACTTAATCCTGCAAACAATAGGTTAGTTACCAGACCTTTTGGACGAGTAAGGAGAGTAACGACTATCCACATTAAGGTTATTAATGCCAGTCCACCTTCACCAAGACAGTCGAGTAAATTAATATCTGCTAAGGGTTTAGGCACAGAGGTGTGGTAAGTGGCCGTTATCGCAAGCAACGTCAATCCCACAAGTGTGCTCCATTTTGATTGGTGTAACAAAAAAGGTTGCAGTTTCATATTAATCGTTCAGTTCTAAAAGGCGTGCCATGGTAAAAACTTGTGCTTGGACTCGATAGGGTCAATTTAGCGCAGTAAAGGCGGTATTTTTATGACAGGCACTGCAATTTTTAAAATTTAAGACCATCATAACTTTTGACTAGCGTGGTATTACGTCTTTTGAACTTTGGTATTAGTTTGATTAACTTACCTATTAACTCCGAATTTAGGTTAAGTAAATCACCCATTTCTACGCACGGTAAGTGTTATGACTGTGCTACAAGCATTTAATGCTTGCACCATCGAGCGGCGAGGTCTAACGGTAAGAAAAGGCGCAGCGATGCTAACTTAAAATTTGTATAAGGACTTGTTAGTAATAAGAATATTCTTTATTTACTAAACCAATCAACTGGTAAGCATGTGCCCTGCTTGTAAAGGGGTCTAATTGGCTCAGACGGCTAATTTATTCATATTTATTCAGTAAAGTCATGAGTTTGAGCATCTACGTGAAATAAAAACGTCACCTTTTCGCACTAGGGTAGCCACGATGTTTTATCGAGGTATCAAAACCCAATATCAATTTGTTTGAATATTTGCTCAATTTTTCCTCAAAATAGTTCACTTAATTAAGCAAATTGGTATAACTCAACCTGTGCGAGCAAATAATGAAAAAAAATCTACCGACGAGCTTTAAACTTTCAGCTGTTGCAATGATCTGTGCTGGATCTGTGCTTAGCTCAGCAGCAAGCGCTAACACGTTAACTGGCCAAGTTAGCTCCGTATCACAAAAAAGCCACTTTGAAGGGGCGAAAGTATTAATAAAAGAGCTAGAAAGAACGCTTATTTCTGAGCGAGATGGTCGCTTTACAGCAACCAATGTACCGGCTGGCACTTATACACTTGAGATAAGCTATCTAGGCGCGAAGACAGTAACAAAAACCATCACCATTGATGAAAACCAAGTGACTAATGTTCAAGTGCAATTAGGCTCACAGTCGAACCAAATGGATGACATTATTGTTATTGGGCAACGTGCAGGTCAAGCTGGCGCATTAAATAGACAGAAAAATGCTTTATCGTTAAAGTCTATTGTCAGCGCTGATTCGATTGGCCAATTGCCAGATCAAAACGCGGCAGAAGCACTCCAGCGCTTACCTGGGCTGTCCATTCAGCGAGATCAAGGTGAGGGGCGCTTTGTCGCTATCCGTGGTATCGATCCAAACTTGAATAATGTGACCATCAATGGTGCTAATGTACCTTCACCAGAAGCTGGTGTGCGCTCAGTTGCAATGGATGTGATCCCCAGTGAGCTTGTGCAAAGTCTAGAGGTAAGTAAAACTGTGACCCCTGACATGGATGCTTCTGCGGTTGGGGGTAGCATTGAAGTCAAAAGTCTAAGTGCATTTGACCGCGAGCAACAAAGTTATAGTGTCACGCTGCAAGCATCGCATAACCAACAAGTTAGCGAAACTAGCCCTAAAGCCTCCTTCAGCTTTACTGATATTTATACACTGAACAACAACACTGAAGTTGGCGTTGCGACAGCGGTTTCTTGGTTCGAGCGTGAGTTTGGCTCTCATAATATTGAAACCGATGGCGGGTGGAAGACACTTGAGATGGCCGATGTCAATACTGATGAAGAAGTGAGTTTTTTCGGTGCCGAAGAAATGGAACAACGTCATTATCGTATTACTCGGGAGCGTTTAGGGGCGGCATTGAACGTAGACGTCCATCACAAAGGGTTTAATAAATATTACTTGCGTACACTTTACAGTCAGTTTTCTGATGATGAGTTTCGCCAGCGTAATGAGTACAAATTTGACAAAGGTGATGTGTTAGCTGACGAATTAAGTCAAAGTGCAGCGTACTTTCGAGGCGCAGAGATGGACAGAGATACCAAGGACAGATACGAAGAACAAAGTATTTTATCTTTGGTATTAGGTGGAGAAAACCTAATACAAGATTGGTTTATTGAATACAGTTTAGGCTACTCAAAGTCTGAAGAAAGTGAGCCAAATCGTTTAGACACCGCATTTGCTGGAGAGGACTTTACACTTGGTTATGTACTTGATGGCAAGACACCTACTTTAGCCGCAGACGAAGCATCTGGTCAGCTTAATCAATTTGTATTAGATGAAATCGTATGGGAGAACAACTTAAGTGAAGATGAAAATATCAGTTTTAGGCTGGATTTAACCAAAGATTTTGTTTTGCTTGGACATAATGCCCAGTTTAAGTTTGGTGGTAAGTATGCGGATCGTGAAAAATTTAATCGTGTTGATGCAACTTTATACGATGATGGTTTTGGGGCGTTAACAGCGCAAGATTTCAGCGCAGCGGAGCCAGAGTATGATCTTGGTAAATTTGGCCTTGGCCTAAGTCGCAACCAGATCAAAGATTACTTCTTTAGCAAGCGTGATGCGCTTACGATAAATCAACTTGAAACAGATATTGAAACCAAAGGGCGTTCATACACCAGTGAAGAGACTGTGACAGCGTTATATGCCATGTTAACGGTTGATGTTGAAAAGCTGAATGTCATTGCAGGATTTAGGTATGAGGATACAGACTACGCAACCACAGGCAATCGTGTCGAGTTGATAAATGATGAAGTCAGTGACATAGAACGTGTAGCAATAAATCAGTGGCAAGTGGAAGATAGCTATGATCATTTACTTCCGAACTTGACTTTGAGGTATGAGCTAAGTGAACAACTGATCACCCGATTTGCGTATACACAAACCATTGCACGACCCAGCTTTGAAGATGCCGCGGCATTCCAACTTATAGAGACCGAAACTACACAAGAAGATGATGCGATTGAAATTGAACGCAAAGCTGAGGTGGGGAATCCAGACCTAGACCCATACAAGTCGAGTAATTATGATTTTTCTTTGGAGTATTACCCAGGTTCTATTGGGGTGCTATCAGCTGGGGTTTTTCATAAGAGTATTGATAATTTCATTATCAAAGCGCAGGTACAAGATAATGGCAAATGGGAAGGCTACAAAGAAGTTATCCAAAGCATTAACGGCGGTGCAGCTGATTTAACAGGGGTAGAATTAGCCTACACGAAAAACTTCCAAAATGGGTTGATGATCTCGGCAAACGGCACATTAATTGATGCTGACGATAACTTGCCAAATCAATCTGATACCATTGCTAATTTTATGGTTGGCTACGAAAGTAACCTCATTAGTGCTCGTCTAAGTGCATCTTATAAAAGCAAAAGTTTTTTATTTGAAGAAAACAATCAAGCTGTTTATCAAGACGACCATCTGCAACTCGACTTGAGTATGAAGTATTTTTACACCGACAAGACGCAACTATATTTTAATGCAATAAACATCACAGATGAAGCGATGAGTATTTACCAAGGGGATACACGGTATAACTATCAATATGAGACTTACGGTCGTTCATTTGAAATTGGGGTGATAGTGACCTCATTTTAATTATTTTTGGTTAATTTAGAATATGCTGCTGTTGAGTTATCCCTTAAATACCGCAGCCCACTTCCATAGGTAGGAGCGCACCGTGGTAACACGGTGCAATAATAATGAAAATAACCCTTGTTGTTTTACTATTGACGCTAAATAGCACGGCACTGGCCGCAAATAATATTAATTTTTTGGCTTTTGGAGATGGTGGGTACCACCCTGATTATCCCAAGGCTAAACATATTCATTCTCCAAAAACGAAGGCCGAGTTTATCGCGGCTGAAAAAGCGGATTGGCTTGCAGAGCACCGTCCAATTGCAGAGTTTAATCATGCGCCGATTTATGTTTACCCAGGAACAGAAACAGCAACTGAAGCATCAGGTGCCGCAGTGGTTGGCAAAGCGATGGCTGAGTTATGTCAAAACAAACCTTGTGATTTTGCGATTCAGCTCGGTGATAACATTTACCCTGACGGCGCTGCTGCAAACGATGGTAAGGATGATAAGCAGCGTATGGATGATTTAATTTTAGCGCCACTTAGCCCTTTGTTGCTTCAAAATCCTAATTTGGTCGTTTATTCGGCTCTGGGGAATCATGATTGGAAAACCTCTCGCCGTGGTGTCAAATTACAAACACAATGGATGGAAAAGCACGCTAACTTTCATATGGGCAGGAAAGGATACTACAGCTATACCATAGGAGAACAAGGCAATGACGTTGAGTTTTTTGTGTTAGATACTAATATGCTGCTCTCTGGTCAGCATTATTACGAAATTCCTCTAAAGCCTGATGGTAGCGAGCAAGGACTAGCCAGTGCACTTGCTAGTGGTCAAGCTAAGGTTGAAGATATTGAAAGACATGAGCAGCCCGTCAATGGTGAAGATCATAAACAGCTGGCATGGCTTGCAAATGGATTAAAGCACTCCACAGCAAAATGGAAAATTGTGTATGGCCATCACGTGATTTGGTCTGTGGGTGGCACTAAATATGACGAAGCACACGTACTTCGCCGCCTGATTTTACCTGAATTATGCGAATATGCTGATGCCTATATCGCGGGTCACGAGCATGATTTGGAGCTACTAACAGATGACTGCTCACGGGTTTTACCGAATAATAAAAAGCCTAAATTACCACTTATCATTAGTGGTGCAGCCTCAAAAATGCGTGGCACCCATTCTCCGCTTGCTCACTACCAAGCACTACGTTACCCAGAATATGACTTAGTCTGGAACAAAGCTTTTATCTGGGGGTTTGCCCATATCGAGCTTGATAACCACAATGATATTCTTAACGTGGCATTTTATACCACGCCACGCGACTTAAGTGGTCAAGTTGTACCTGAGCAACGTTTTAGTTTTGCACATCGTAGCAACTGATACGTGTCTGTGGGTTTGATTCCAGCTCAAGTTGAACGAAAAGCTAAGGTATTAGCTGGTTAATAATTAGTATAAAGCGTTTGTATCTAAAAGTGAGCTTTTACACAAAGTAAATCGAGGTAAAATGACAGGAGCATGTTGGCGAAATGGGGGCCAACACGCAAAGGTACAGGCACATTTTCGACTCCTATCTGCGAAGAGAGGTCATGGCAAGCCGGTGACATTATTGTATAATTTAGATAAATTTTGATTATCAATATCCAATATGTACAAAAAAGTATCTATAGCGCTGCTCCTTACCCTTTTGTTATTGCTCGTCGTTGCAACGCTAGATACATTTTGGTTTCATCAAGCCGACAAGGCAACAAACACAGGCACAGCAAAATGGCTGACGCCTGAAGCACAGTTAAAACGTATTGCACCTGACCACCCGCTGTTGAGCATTTATGAGCGCGCAAAAACTGAACCTGCAACGGCGCTTAAAGCACTATCAGCTTGGCGTGAAAGTCGTCAATCTTTATCACACATAGAGCAAGTTTATCTGTTGTGGACGCAAAGACGGGCGGCACAAAAGATGGGAGACGATACTAAATTTGCACAGATAAAGCGTGAGATTGACACTTTTGCAGTTACAAACCAGCTAGATTGGTTGGCAGCATGGAGTGCGCAGGAGGATGCCAAGCGAGCGATCAGAGCCGGCGAGTTGGCACAAGCACAACTTGCCATTGAGCACAGTGTTAATCTGGCAAAAAGCGCGCAAGCTGAGCTTTTATTGCTAGAGATTTATAACACGGCTGGTGTTGCATATAATGCGACAAATGATTTGATTAAGGCACAGCAGTATTTTTTACATGGTATAAAGCTGGTGGGGGCATACCCAGAAAGTGACTTTAATGCACTTTTTAATAACAACTTGGGTTTGCTCTATGTGCATTTAGAGCAATGGCAAAATGCGTTATTACATCTTGGCAAAGCACAAGAACTATACGCGCTATCACCAAATAGTAACCCCAATTATATGCTGGTTATTCTGTTAAATCAGTCATTTGCGTATGGTCGTCTTGGCCAACTTAGTGACGCGAGAGAGAAATTCCAACAAGCGCTGACCTTCAAAAATAAACAGACAAGTGAATTCTACAAGGCAATATTACTCAAAAATGAAGCGAGATTACTGTTACTTGAAGGCGATACTAGGCTTGCTATAGCAAAAGCTCAGTTATGTATACAGCTCGCCAAACAGGAAGTACTTGCCAAGCAGCAGGGGATCTGTGCGCTTATTCAAGCACAGGCGCTTTATCAGCAAAATAGCTTAGATGAAGCAGCCATTTTGATTAACCAAGCGACTCAAATATTTACTACGCTGAATCATCAAAGGTGGTTGCTTAGAAGTCAATTTACACGCTCACAAATACTGGAAGGGCTGGGGGAGTCCAGCAATGCACTGAACGTGTTAAAAGCTGCTCATACACAAGAAAAAGCAATGATTATAGGGCAGTTATCTGCATTAAATAGCGCATTAGAAATTCAGCAGATCGCACAAGAAAGAGATCTATTGAGTGCCAAACATCAACTTTCTAAGCTTGAGTTACTCGTAGATAAACAACGCTTAAGGCTCCTTGCTCTGTGGTTGTTTGCTGCCGTGATCATCCTAATTTGGCTTGGAGTAAACACCAGATTGATGCGAAAAGATAACCGCAGATTACATGACTTAAGCTATCGAGACCCATTAACGGGAGCGTCAAATCGCCGTCTTTATCACCAAGAAATACACACTCCCAGTATGCTGGACAAAAAAGCAGAGTATCACTTAGTGATCATCGATCTGGATCATTTTAAGCGTATCAATGATACCTATGGACACGATAAAGGAGACATTGTATTGGCGATAGCAGCCGCTCGCTTACAGCGTTTTGTTCAGCCTCAAGAGCTATTTATACGCTGGGGAGGCGAAGAATTTTTGATGGTGTTAAAGGCCCGAGAAAACATTCAAGATGCTGTTGAAAAAATGGCTTCTGCATTGCGCTCTGAACCTTTTGAATTAGGTGAGCTGCGCATTTCTGTCACCGCATCATTCGGTGTGAGCGCTAGCCGACCAATCGCAAATTTGGATGATGATAGCGCCTTTAAAGCTGCTGACCAATGCCTCTATCGTGCCAAAGAGTTAGGCAGAGATAGGGTTGAAGTACAAACAAAACCATAATGCTTTACTTTTATGAGAGTTGTTCGAACTCTGATATATTATCGCGAGTGCGATAGTGTTGTTGAGTAACATTAGGGTTAATACCAATTAGTCTTAATACTTGCTCAATTTGAAGGCGTAAATCTGACGCTAACAGTGTAAAAAACGTCTTATTTAGAACGACTAAATAGCACCATTTTTACCTTGCCTACACAGATGTAGGTACCTTGGCGATAGCAGGACGCAGTAGCGGAGTTATCGACAAGGTTTTCTCGCCTCAAAATAGACCACTTAATTAAGAAAATTGGTATAACAAGCTCATCTAGCGAATTGGTATTTTTATAAAAAAGGATTGTATTATGTTGTGGCTATTGTTGAGCTTTATATTGTTTTCACCATCAGTTCCTGGTGCGCAGCCCGGTCCAGTTAGAAAGGAAGTGGTTTCTGAATGTGGGGACTATCAATTAAAAATAGTTTCTCTTGAGTTAAATCGTAACATCCCTGAACAATCCATCTTAGATGAGTCAGCGGGTCACTTTGGCAACCCTTATCTGTTGACGCAAGAACTGGTTTATATCTCGAAGGCTGGCGTCACAACACATTCAATATCTAATGTGTGGCCTGAATATGAACGCATAGACCCCACCAGGTATTATTCTGCGACGATCAAGCAATGTACAGACAAACGAGAGGCTATTATTGCCTTTTGGAGCGGAGGTAATTGTAGAGATGTATGTGAAGCGTGGGCTCTGGTGACATTCACAGAGGATGGCACAATAGAAAGCTCCAAAGGTTTGTCTTATCAGGAGTTTAAACTATTTAACTGAGCTGAAAGCTATTTACCTTGTAATCATGCGTTGGTTTTAAAACGCATAGGTTAGCAGTACAAAAATGGTTTGCCTCCATATATTTTTCACAAGGACAATAAAATGTATAACCTCAATACAGTTGAAATAAAATCGTTCGTGCCTGCTAAAAACTTTGCACTTTCTAAGCGATTTTACCAATCTATTGGCTTCGAAATGGCCTCTGAGTTTGAGGGAGTTGCTTATTTTAAATTAGGTATGTGCGCATTTTTACTCCAAGACTTTTATGAGCCAACTCACAGTCAAAACTTCATGATGCACTTGCTCGTCGAGGATGCGCAAAGCTGGTACAAGCACATTTTACAATTAGATTTGGAAGAAAAGTTTAGTGCTCAGATCTCTGAACTTGTTGAACAACCGTGGGGGATGCTTGAATTTTGTGTGACGGATCCAAGTGGAGTACTATGGCGTATTGCCGAGAATAAGTGACACTAGCTTAGCTTTTAACCATGCTTTCTCGCCTCAATATAGTGTGTTTAATTAAAAAAATTGGCTCTACTTATAAAGACTTAGCTTTCATAAATTTGGCGTATTTTTTGCTAAAAACTACAAAGGCGCCGCCATGCGGCAATAAAACACCGATATTGATTTTTAATCAAGGAGCTAGGTTATGTATTTTAATTCGGTAAGTCCAAAGGGTGCATATAACTCGATGTTGAGCACCGGGGCTGAATCATTATCCTCAAAAAAAGCACACGCGACTGAACAGTCCACAGACCTTGTTGGAAAAACTAATCTGATGTTTCAGATAGAAAATAAAGCCATCAACAAGATTTCAACAGAAGCCCTCAATGACATTAAGCAGATCCTAGAAAGAAGTCAG
Source organism: Pseudoalteromonas sp. McH1-7 (assembly GCF_013366255.1). Lineage (NCBI taxonomy): Bacteria > Pseudomonadati > Pseudomonadota > Gammaproteobacteria > Alteromonadales > Pseudoalteromonadaceae > Pseudoalteromonas > Pseudoalteromonas sp. McH1-7. Next base: position 31,748 of record NZ_JABWPQ010000027.1, read on the forward strand.
GTGTTACCTGATGTAGCTCAATCAGCCTATTTGAAGCATGGGCAAGCACAGGAAGTTGTGCTTGGTATTACTATCAACGGTGAGCTGAAGGCATATCAAAATCAGCAGGGTTACATAACAAGTAAGAATGAAGCTGGAGAGCTTATCAAACAAGCTAATGGCGATGTAAAGCAGCTGCAACGACTAGTTCAGCAAAAATATGGCGATGGCGCTATGGTTGAGGTTTTTCAAGGTTCAAATCGGCCAACTAATGCCGAAATCTTTGAGCGATACACTGGCCAAAGCTTTCAGAGTTTTGTGGCAGAAGAAATCACTTCACGTCAGCACGCAAGCGATCAAGCGAAGCTGGAGCAAGACCAATATCTGCGTAATAAAATCATGTTTGATCAAGCTCCTCAAGTGGCAGTATTTAAAGTGGAAGGCCAGATAGTGGGTGGTATAGATGAAAATGGCTTTGCTGATATGGGCAGAAAGCTATTGGATATAGCGCAGCAAAAAGGTATTGATAACGCTGAACTTGAGCCTTTGTTTATGATAGATCCCAAGCGCTCCCCCTCGCAGGTAGCCGAACTGTTTACGCAAGCCTTTGGGGCGGATGCTGAAGTTGAATATTTTACACCATCCAATGCGCCCACAAGGGCGCAGATCAGGCAACAAAGTGAACTGTAGTAGCCCACAGTTACGCTTTACGTGCTGTGAGGCTAACGCATATTCACAATGTCAGATTATAGACGGCTTTTAATTACTTCTGACTTTGCAATTAATTTTGTGGAATGTTTGCCCGTTTTTTGATGGATAGTAACAAAGTACTCAATTGGATATTTCATTCTTGATAGCACCATTTGAGGTGCATTTCTGCTCTTATCCAGTGGTGTAGGCCAGCTTACAGAAATACTGCCGTTGGCACTATCAAGTATACAGGGATGTTTTTTACCGCTTTTGGTGCTGGTGACGGCTGTACCATCAACGTTAATAAATAGCACAGAGCAAGTGTATAGGTTGGTTGCTTCATTGAAATTTTCAATGGCGTAATCAAACGAGACAGTAACCGTGTGCTCTCGTTGCTGTATGTTCCCTGTTTCTGACGTTTTTAGATTAGATAGCGAGGCGTTGCTGAGGGGGATAGTAGTGTAGTCTGTTGTTGCACAACCGCTGAGTAAGTATAAAGAGACAAGCATGGTCAATTTTTTCATTATTTTATCCTTAAAATAGAAGTTTTTTATTGAAACATAGCAGCTGGTGCGGTGAGACACTATTAGCAGCACCAGCCTAATATAATATATTCGGTTTTGGTGAAAATTAGCCTTACAAAGTAACTTACTCTAAGGTCAGTCTAGCAGTATAGATACAGATTTAGGTTGATTGTTATCCAATCCGTTGGATAACATAGTAAAAACAGGCATAGATGTCACCTTTTTTTAATGTTGGTGATTACTATCAAATTACGTTCAACTCGCAGGTTATTTATATAATTCGTTGACTCAATGTGGGTTTATACTGCTCAAGGTGAGCCTTAATCTGCATGCGGGTATGCGGTGATTTGTTTTGGCTTAACTTAAAAGCGCCGTGCAGTTGTGTGATCCTGATTTGAAAGAAGTTAATGGCGTTAAAAAGAGACCGTTGTTGTGGTTGTGGTACACTATCAAGCTGCCAATTGCTTCGTGAAAACTGCTCAAAGTGCTGTAATTGGTTTTGCATTAGTGCGTATTTTTCATTGTCTTGGCTGACCAAGGTTAGCTCACCTTCAACAATCACGTTGGCATATAGCCAAGTCGGTAATTTGATGTCGGGAAGCAGCGCAGGCGATAGGTAATGATTCTGACAATGAAAAATGGCTTGGAAGCTATCATCATCTTCACTAAAGAGTGGGTTATCTTTAGTAGCGTGCCCCAGCAAATAGGTTTTATCATCACTTAGGGTGAGTGGTATAAAAACAGAACGAACTTTGTTTGCTTGGATCACGTTAATCGTTGCAAGGGGGTTCATCGCGATGAGTGCATATAGTGTTTCTTGGTTGTTTTCGGTGTAATACTTTCTTGGATAGCTCATAGCTTTGCCTCTAAATTCATTTTTACGTCTGACCACATTTCATCAGTAATAGAAAAGCGTGCGGTGTTACGATAGTTGCCATTGGGTAAGCGCCTATCTTTGAGAGATATACCTTCAAACTGTGCGCCCAATCTTGTGATGGCATCACGAGATTTTTGATTTTGTTCATGAGTTTGGAACTGCACCCGGACTAATCCAATTGCTTCAAATGCGTACTTTAAAAGCAAGTACTTGGCGTGGGTATTTATATGAGTGCGCTGAAACTGAGTGGCAACGAAGGTATGGCCAATTTCTGCGCTTAGGTTTAACTTATCGACTCTAAAAAGCCGAGTATTACCTGCTACTTTACCTGATGCTTTGTCTATGATTGCTACCACTAATTGTTCGCTTTCATCAAATTGAGCAGAACCATAAAACCATTGCTCTATAGTGCGTTGATCTCGACAGTAGTTAGTAAATACCCACTTCCAAAGCTCACTATCTTTACCGCAGCGTAGTAATTCAGGAAGGTGTTCACTCGCCAGTGGAACCAATCTTATCCGGCTAGATTCTAAGGTTTGTTTTGATAGCATTATAATTGCACCTCTTGTGTTTTACTGCTTGCATAATGCGCTGTTTTTGGTTGATATAAAACAACCAGAATTTACAATTTAAATAGACCAGTTTGTGATTTCGATAGACACTAACTCTCATCAGTCAGAGGCAAAACATAAAAAGCTTGCTAATCAATTACGGAGCATGATCAAGCAAGGTAAATTAAAGCCAAGTGATAAGCTTCCTTCTGCACGTAAACTTGCGCAACTTCACGGAATGAACCGCCACACTGTGATGTCCGCCTTACAAAATTTGGTGGCTGAAGGGTGGCTAGTCGTAAAGGAAAGAAGTGGGTATTGGGTAAATGCTCAACTGCCAATATCAAGTAGTGAGCAGGTGAGCACGGCATTGTCGCCAAATGTTGTAGTCGCGCCAAGGTTTGCTGCTGTTCTTAACCCTCCTAAAGACAGCGAGCGCAGTGGTTTTCGCTATAATTTCGCAGGAGGCTTGCCTGACTTGAGTGCATTTCCATATGATGAGTTTAAGCGTTACTTAGTGAAGGCATGTCGTAAGAGTAATATTGAGCACTTCCATTACGCAGGTGGTGCAGGTTGTGGGTTATTAAAAGTCCAAATCCAAACGTACCTGCGCCGAGCCCGGGGTCTTATTTGTGACGATTTATTGGTGTGTAATGGTGCTCAAGAGGCACTATCGTTGGTTGCCAGTGCGTTTATCAATAAAGGCGATGGAGTGGCAATTGAAATGCTGGGCTACCCTCCCGCAAGACATGCTTTTAAAAGTATCGGTGCTAATATTTTTGCGCTGGCACAGGATGATGAAGGGGTCAAAGTTGAGGCTCTAGCGCGTTGTTTGCGGCAAAATAATATTAAATTGCTGTACTTGACACCGCTGCATCAATATCCGACAACGGTTACGTTATCTGTACCACGGCGGATGGCAATTTATCAGCTATGTCAACAGTACGGCGTGTTCATCATTGAAGATGATTATGATCATGAATTTCATTATTTGTGTCCACCGCTTCAGCCGATGGCAGCAAATGACCCCAGTGGCATTGTGATTTATATTTCTAGCTTTTCTAAAATCATGTTTGCAGGCGCAAGAGTCGGATATTTGAGTGCTCGGGCTGATGTGTTAGCGCAGCTTGTGGCTCGAAAGCAATTGTTGAATCATAAGAATGACGCGCTAACTCAATTGGCAGTGGCTTACTGGATGGAAGAGGGCGGGTTTGAGCGGCATATGAGACGCATGACTAAAGCGTATCAGACGCGTCATCAAGCCATGAATACACATTTAAGTGAACTTAAGGAGCGTTTAAATATTGATTTTATTGTCCCCCAAGGTGGTATGGCATATTGGGTGGATAGCAAACGTGATGTTTCTGAGTTGTCTCGTTTGGCGAAAAAGCAGGATATTTATGTGCAATGTGAACCAGAATTTTCACTTGATAAAGGAAGTCGGTTTAGCCATATACGCTTGGGTTTTGCAGCACAAGCCATTGAGCAGCAACGTACTGGGCTTGACGAGTTATTTGAGTTAGTGGAAAGGGTTTGCTGAATTTTGATATTGAGCCACAAAGTATCCAGAGCTAAGGTGCTCGATGTCTCGCCGAGAATATGATTTTTATTCGAAAAACTTAGCATTAACAGTTTGACGCTCGTAATTTGATGTAATGCCATGTAATAGCGCTATATTTTTTTTGCTTTTAATATTGTTTTTACATACTTGTAACGCATATAAGCAGCGCATATGAAAAACCTGATACTACCGATTTTAGGTGTGGTTATGACCGCCTCATGTACTTCAGTAGAACACTCACATGAGAGCCACACAGCGGATCACCCAAACCATAGTGAGCAGCACAAAGTATTCGAACCGAATTACTTTGATCTACGAGATTATAACCCCGTTAACATAACACCCGAGTTTATATCAGCAGCCCATACCCAAGGGATAAATAGCTGCGACTATCAATATATTGCGCCAGAACTGGATAAGTTTGTAGCGCCTGCCGTCATCCAATCAAAAGGTGGCTCACTTAACTTTACTTTAGCGGTACAGTATCACGAGCGAGAGATAGCAGGGTGTAATACGTGGTTAAGAAACTATGCGTATAAACAAGATGGCCAAAAAGAATTTAAACCTGCACCAGTTGGACCGACGCTTAAAGTTGCTCCGGGAGATGTATTGCGTTTCACGCTTGAAAATCGCTTACCGAGCTGTGAACTTGCACCTGATTATTTATGCTCAGGAAAAGGTCATGCGGGTCATCACTCAAATGCCATGCTATCAGATGAAGAAGCCAATCACATCAACACCCCGCATAACTTTAATGTCACTAATTTCCATACCCATGGCTTATGGGTATCACCGAGCGAGCGAAGTGACAACGTATTACTTGAGATCCAGCCAGGTCAAGGGTTTGAATATGAAGTGAGAATACCTGAATCTCATCCTCAGGGAACATTCTGGTATCACGCCCATGTTCACGGCTCTACAGCATTACAAGTTTCTAGTGGTATGGCAGGTGCCATTATTATTGAAGGCGGTAACCCTAAAAAAGATATTGGTACTCAAGCTCAGATCAAAGATAAAACAGATCAGCTGTTTGTGCTTCAGCAGGTTGCCTATGACTGTAATGGTACCATTGAATATTATGAAGCCGATGAACGACCTGAGTACGTTAAGGATTGTAAAGCGGACGATAAAGCACTCAATATTTTTGGCCCTGGAGACTGGCAAAAAACCAAACGAAGAACACTGATTAATGGTCAGGTTGTACCAAAAATTGAGATGCGACCAAATGAAATTCAGCGCTGGCGCTTTATCCATGCAGGTGTACGAGAAACGATAAAGTTGTCTGTGATCGATAAGCCTGAATGGCAAAACAATATGAACCCAGTTCCACTGGGCTTTTTGAACCAAATATCGGTTGATGGTCTCAATACTGGCCGCATCGATAGATGGCAATTAGACGGTCAAAAGACTGAAATTGAAGCACTTCAACCTGGTTATCGTGCTGACTACCTGTATCAAGCACCGAGTAAAGCGGGGGTGTACTGGCTAGTGGATTTAGACTCTGCACCGCAAAAATCTTTGCAGGGTGTACCAGAAGACACCGCTGAGTTACTACAAATAGTAGTAAAAGGTGAACCTGTTGCCAGCAAAGATGCGGTGTTACCAACCAGTGCTGAGCTAATATCTTACCGTGCTCATGATGCACCAACCCAAGGTGAAATCGCCGCGATGGATAAGAGCGAAAATAAAGAAAGCATGATGTTTTATCTGGGATCTCGCGTGTCAGTCAATGCAGCGATAGCAACGGCAAAACAAGAGAAAAAAGACTTTAATTGTCAGAACATTTGGAATGAAGATATTAATAATGGGGTGCTTTTAGATAACCATCATCTCAGTGATAAAGAGAAAGGCAAAGACACTATTTTCTCTGTAGATGGTAAACCTTATGGTCAAATTGAAACTCGAGAATTGACACTGGGCACATGGCAAAGATGGGACTTATGTACTCGAGGGCTTGCTCCAATGCACCCGTTTCATATTCATGTGAACCCTTTTTATGCTCCAAGAGTTGGGCCTGATGGGAAAGAGCAATGGGTGTGGCGAGATACTTTAGCGATAGAAAAAGGCGCAGATAAGCCTAAAACTGACGAAAATGGCGTCAATTTATCAGGCTCAGCACCGCATACTGTGGTTTATAGCAAGTATCGCTATCCGGAGTCACTGCCAGGTTTTAACGGCAATGTAAAACAACAATACACCGGTGAATTTGTACTACATTGCCATATTCTGGATCATGAAGATCAAGGCATGATGCAAAAAGTGAAGTTAATAGAGAGCAAGTAATACTCGTTAAGGAAAATGAAGATGAAAAGTAATACATTAAGCTCATTGGCGTTAGCGACTCTGGCGGCTTTTACTGGGGGCTGTAAGTTAACTTCACCTCCAAGTGAGCCGCCACGCCATGATGAAGTGCTAACCAGAAAAAACATCGATGCCTTGACGGATAATGAGCTAAAGACCTATGAGCACGCTATTGCCAGAATGAAGCAAAAGAGTCGTGACAATATTTACGATCCTCAAGGCTTTTTGTGGCAAGCTTGGGTGCATAATTGCCCTACCGTGTGGCAACCTAAGAACCAAGGTGTAGTGCCATTAGCAGCATTGAGCACGCAACAGGACTGGATTGGTAATAGTAATGAGTTTTTGCAATATTGTGACTTTAGACCCTTGCTGAAAAGCAAACTAGGGCTGGGTGATGATGATTTTGTGAAAGTACATCCTGGTCAGTGTGAACATGCCAAAGATACATTTTTGCATTGGCATCGGGCGGAGTTTTACTTCTTTGAAAAGGCATTACAAAATGCTGATCCCGAAGGCAAATTTGGCCCAAGCACTAAGAATGTAACAGTCCCTTTTTGGAACTTTACCAAAGCACCGACTGGCCAGCGCTACCCTAAGGCATTTGAGAATACACATTCACCCTTGTATTCAATTCATCGAAACATGAAGCCAGCGCTGAGCCCTAGTAACAATAGACGTAGTTCGACGGTCTCTGATCCCAATTTCTGTGGCTTCAATCGCTCAGGCTCGACAACGGACAAACCACTTAGTTGTGGTTATACCTCACCCTATCTTCTAGCATACCAAATCCACTTTAATAATTGGCGTGAGTTTGGTGGCTCTCCTTATAACCGCGCTGGTAATTTTGGCGCGTTTGAAGCGCAAATTCATAATCCAATGCACGCCATTTATGCTGGATGTGAAGGACAGTCAAATCGACCAGTTTGCTTTATGGAAGATAATAGCCAAGCAGGGTTTGATCCGGTTTTCTATTCGTTTCATGCTTTTATCGACTTTGCGTACGATCAATGGCTGCAAACAAATGCTGCTAAATGTGTAAATAATAACGAATATTGTGTCACTGGTGGGCGTATGTTCATGCGCGGCACACAAAGTGACTCATTACCTGTACCACAAGGTTTTAGTGAAGGAAAAACCAAGCCTGTTGAAGGACGGTTTGCCAATATGGGCCGTGCAGAGTTGTACTTTGATAGTGAGAAAGTTGGCTATAACTATGCGGATCCGAGCAAGGAGTTTATAGATGGTGAAGTTATCGCGCAGCTGATTAAAAAGCATCGCGATGCTGGCTTTGACTTCTATCTTCAAGATGGCACTACACGTCAATCCATTGATACGACTGCGTCATTATTCAGTGAGTTATTAAGCTATGGCGCACATGCGCCCGCGTCGCGCGTAACTGAGTCGCAAATCAAAACAAGCAAGCTGATATTACCTGAGGCTAATCTTACGACGATTAATACGGCGCAGTTAAAGATTGTTCGCAAGCCAATGGACATTGAAGACTACAGCTTTCAAGCTGACATTTATTTGGTTCCAGCAAGCGTCAAAGTAACGCCAGAGGTGATTAAAAATGATGACTTTAGGGCGAGCCACTTAGCGGTCAGTACGGCGTATTGGGCACTAGGTGATCATAGTGCCCACGATGGTCATGGCGGACACAGTGAACATATGAGTAAAGCCTCATCAGTCTCTTTAGATCAAGAGTTAGTACATCTAATCGGGGCCATCCTGCGTGGTAAAAATAAAGCCAAACCATGGCAATTGGTACTGGTAGTAAGCGGTCATGAAGCTGCAACTGCTGACCACTTTGAACCATTAAAAATTGAGTTTAAATAAGGGGGAATGGACATGGCTCAAGTGACTTTTGATCAAGTCAAAAATAATTTTGCCAGTGCAACCAATTGCATGAGAAACATCCAAGTTTCGGATGATGATGGCACAGAGTTTTTAGACTTGTCTGATTATGATGTTGTGGTGCGGTTTGCCTCACAAATACAAGTAGCAATTCATGGTCACGACTTGGACAAAACTAAAGCGGCAGATACCACCGAATACCTTTCACAAATAATAGATGCGCGAAATGTATTAGCCCAATTACGAGCGCTGCGTACTACTGAGACCTATGTATTATCTAATAATATTGAGGGCTTCAATGTGAACTTTGAGAGTCGTCTCATTGATATCATAGATAGTATTCATAAATTAGAGGCGATTGTGGAAGGTATTGAAGGGGCTGTCGAAGCCAGTGTCGAACAAGCCATTATTCACGTAAATGCAGCCCATGCCATGCCACCGTCGGGTCGCCTGAGTCGAAATAAAATTGCAGATTTTGATAGTTGGATTTCGACAGGAATGCAAAAGTAAGCGGAACTAGAAGCCAAAGCTAATCTCAATTTCAACGCTGGCGCGTAGCAAAGTTAAATTGGAAAAGGCAAAAGCGTAGCCTGCTTGGTTAAATCAAGCTAAAGTTTTGATTATTAATGTTTTTATAGCATTTGGTGTTAGCGCGAACTGAATTGAATTCACTTCTAATCCCAGCTATTGGAAGTGAATTCGGTTTGCCTACATGATGTAGGTACCTCGGCGTGAGCAGAAGCGGTGTTTTCGCCAAAACTCTCTGGCTAGAGCAGCAATAATTCAGTGTGACTTTAAAAACCAGAGTTAGCGCATTCCTTTTCCTTATCTAAACCTCAGGTTAAATCAGTAAAATTAGGTAGCTAATATGAAGAAGGTTGGTATTTTTATTGCTCTCGGTGCGCTTCAAGGGTGTGCCAATACCCACACAGCGGCAACAGCAGAGCCACAGTCATACTGTATCGGCAGTACTGCGGTGCAAAGTGAATTTAGCGATAAATTTTTGCCAATCCAAGACGACGCTTTACTTTCCAAGGCGATAGGAGCGCCATTGCAAGGCAAATTGTGTCAAGGCGCCGTTTATCAAAGCACGCAAGACATTGTTGTGTATAGAGCGTGGAACAGCACCAATCCAAAAAGCCAGTTTGGTCAATGGTGGTCATTTTCACGTCCATCAGGCCTCACAGCTGACTATCGCAAAGATTTTGAGATTTGCTACCAGTGGTCACCTCTGGATAAGTTGGCAAAATGCACGTTAAAGGCTGGAACCAAAGTCGTGGTTGGCAATGGCCAAAGTGCAAAATGTTCGGAATATCTCAGTTATCCTGTTTCTGAGTCTCAGCAACTTTTTATTGTAGAAGCGCAAGACGCTATGCAGTATTGTGAAACCTACGATAGTGTGATGCGCTGGGAGTAATGCAGAGCGGTCATAATCCTAGTACGGCTAATTTACGCACAAAAAGTGAGAGTGCAGGTAAGCCCTCTTACTTTATGTTGCTGCAAAGCGAAAGTACTCGTTACGAGCGAGCCAGCTTCTTGAGTGCGGATTTCGCTTCGCGTTTGAGTTTGTTGCTTGGCGTTTCCCGTATTACCGCTTGTAGCCATTGCCGGGCAATTTCACCATTGTTTTGCTGTATGGCGATGGTTGCTAACTTAAATTTAACCTGACTCTTATCAGGCATATCATGACTAGGGGTCATGTTATTTAGGTATTGCTCTAACGCTTTTTGGCCTTCATCATAGTGCGCTTCAAGTTGCAGACTAACAGTCCCTATCAACACTAACGACAAGGCTTTGTATTTTTGTTGTGTTTTGGTTTGTGCTTTTATCTCGGTGGCTTGACGTAAATATGATAAGGCAAGTTGTGGCTTGTCTAATTCGTAGTACAGTGCACCTAAAGTATGATAAAGCGCAGGCTCTAGAGGGTATTGCTGTACTCCTTGTTCAAGTTCATAAGTAAACTTTGCTTGCTCGTCTAACCTTGCATACAGCCATAGCCGTGTTAATAGAGCAGAGAAAGCGTCTGTTTTTTCTAGTTTTTCAATGTGTCTTTTAGCTTCTTGTTTATCACCGCCAAACATCGACGGGGCATTAATGTAAAACTTGATGAGAGCGCTACGATAATCGGCGTGCTCTGGTGCAAGCTCAACAGCTTTGATAAGAGATTGCTTGAGGGATTTGATATGTCCTGCAACACTAAAAATACTGGCTTGTTCAGCGATTTTTGCCACCACTTGAGAGTGGGCAAAATAAAGTTCTGGCACTGTTGGGTAAAGATTGAGTGCCTCTTCGATTTGCTGTCGCGCCGCTTTATAATCATCGCGCCTCATGGCAATGTGGGCAAGCAGCAATGGTTTTTTATAACTTGAGGCCGGTTGCTCGATTAACAATGACTGAGCAAGGTGCAGGTTTCCTTCATCAAACGCTTGTTGACTGAGTTCAAGGTTAGCATGGGTAAGTGTGCTATGGGCGAATAACATAAATAGTAATATAGCGTGAATATACATAGTTTTATTCCTTAAATTCAACAATATGTAATGGCTGCGAGTTTATGAAAGTGTTTTTTGCACAGAAAGGGTGAGTGGATTAGGCCACCTAATGGCTGTCCATGCGATGTATAAAAGTAAAGTGAGCTGAATGGTTGCCAAGAAAACATAAAATGGCTCAGTTTCAACGCCTGCGAGTATAAATACAAAGGTTAATGGGGCGGCAATCAGATTACATACTCGGTTCCATGGATAGTTAAGAAACTGAGATAGAAAAATCATGGCGATTGGGATCTCTATTAATATTGCAGAAATCAGTAGTAACGGTTGTGATAGCTTAACATCGCCAGAGTAGCCGGCCATGAGTGAGTCAATCACACCTGGTGTGATAAACGCTGATACAAAAGCAAGAATGTCAGCGTATGCCATATTGAGCATGACTAAAAGCCATAGTGTTGCTAGTTTAATTCGTATTTTTGGGTCTTGTTTGTATTCATCTGCTGGTGTTGAATGTGTCATACCAATTCCTCAAGTCGTATGAAGTACCCATTTAGGTTACTTTTTTTGTTTCGTGGTTGCTTACAGAACCATTTGAGGATAAGTGTTATGTACGAATGGGTCGTCCATGCGTAAAGGCACGGACATAAAAGTGCCAAAATAAAATTTAAAAGTATTAAAAACAAAGGACTATATAAGTCTGTTTATAACATTTCAGGGGTGAAAAGTGACAGATCCGATAGTGATGGTGTTAAGCGCAATGCTTGTTGGTCAAATTGTGTTAAGTGTGCCAGTATTGCTGAGTCATCAACGAGCTCGGACTTTTCGCTTACCTTTAGTACTATTTTTGTCAGCTTGTGGTGTGCTGGCGATGAACACCTTAGTGCAGACGTTTTTACCGACGTGGTATCAAGCCTACACAGTTTTTGGGTTTGTCATGCTATTTGTATTGTGCCCCGCAATGAGGTTATATATTGAAGGGATCACAACGGTAGACAGCTGGACGTTGCATCGCTCACAATTGCGCGCATTTTTGTTGTTATGGCCCGCGATGCTCGTTGCTGCGATGATGGCCGTGCTTCCACCAGAGCAACACCATGCACTTTTCGTTAAAAATGAAGAGCCAAGTGCACGCTTCTCTATTTTATTAGCGGTCTCGATGTTGTTACTTATATGTATGTGGTTAATTGAATGTGCATATACGCTTATTATCATCACAAAGCGGCTGTTTGTATTTAATGCACATATCAAAGGCTACTATTCCAACCTAGACAACCATCACTTTTATGCTGCTAAGCGCTTAGTCTTTGCGTTGATCTGTATTTGGATATTTGTACTATTTACTACGTTTTTATCTAATTTATTGGGTCAGGCCATACTGACACTGAGACTTGAGGTGTTTACAGCATTGGTATTGATCTGGTGTGTGACATTTTTTGCGATGCAACAAAAGCAACGGCTACTTTTGCCTTTGGAGTTTCAAGCTGCGGGCACCTTGCAAGGAACCGATGGAACCATAGTAAACGAATTGGACAATAAAAAATACGCTAAATCTGCACTTGGGGCTGCTCAGTCAAAACGCATTGTGAGCAAAATAAACGAGGCTATGCAAGATCAGGCATTATTTTTAGATCCCAACCTGACATTACAAAAGTTGGCGCAAGCCACGGGGGTGTCTCCAAATTATCTTTCCCAGACACTAAACGAGACCTTAGGAGTTAGCTTTTTTGATTTTGTTAATCAATGGCGCATAGAAGCGTCAAAGTCACATTTGCTATCAAGTAAGTCATCAGTGCTTAATATTGCGCTTGAAGTAGGGTTTAATGCCCGCTCGTCATTTTACAAAGCATTTAAAAAAGAAACGGGTATGACCCCAAAGGCTTTTAGACAAAAAAACACTGAACACAGACGCGTATAATACCGGTGGAGGTGGTATCCAAAGCTCCCGCTAGTAACCAGAAGCTTTGAAACAGAATGAGGTTAAGCTCTTTTCCCATTCAAGCTACTTTTTATATGGGTGAATGCTTGCTCGTTTGTCCTTGATATGAGTCAGGTGACCCAGCAGGTGCGTGTTTGATGAGAATAACACCAAGTGCAATAAACCATACGATCTGTCCCAAACCAAATATAGCCGTGGTGACTTCAAAAAACGGGTTTTCGATGAGAAAAGACAGACCAGAAAACAAAGTTAAGACCCCAGCTAACCCGACCAATAGCCCCCAATAATGTAATAGAGGGCTAAATACCCGATGTTTTATGCCAACATAACTGATTGCCAGCACCCACAAGGCTCCCACTAATTCAATGCCTCCTCCGAGCGCATTCACAACGATAGAAATGGTTTGCTTTATCGTTAGTGCCAAGGTTGGATCTTGTTCATACAATGCTGCAATTACTTCAATACTGGTCAAGAATACAAAAGTGCTTGCCAGCACGATTGTTGCCCAAATATAACCAATAACACTAGTGAACTTCATCAGTTCGGGCGAAAACCGCTTAAAGCGTTGGTAAATAGTCTGCACTAACACAATTAAGGCTAAACTAAAGATAATGCCGATAACAATATAGCCAAGAAAAAATGTATCTCGGTTTTGTATTAAGAAATCTAAAGAAAGTTCAGGAGTATCATACTTACTGGTATCTAATACACCGAAAAAAAGCACAAAACCAAATAGATAAGTTGCAGCTTTGGTGAGTGCAGCAATACCTCCCCATTGTTGTAGTGACATAGAGGTTCCTTCTAACTGATAAGTGATTGTTGTTAGCAGTTTAGCAACATATAAAGTAGAACACACCAAGGGGCATCGCTTTGTTTGTAACAAGAGGTGTTATATTGGGTTACGCTCTGTAGCGAAAATCAATTGAAAAGATATGCAAAGAAAAATCGATGATGCCCTAAAAAGAAACAGCACAATACGTTATATTGAGCCGTTTCTTTCATCACTTTTAGTTAAGCACGATACTTACGTCTAAACGAGATTAATAAGGCGCTCAATAACGGAATGAAAAAGCCAACACTACCACCAGAGCTACCGGCATCATTTTGTACACCACTCTCGGTGCCTTGATCCGCCTGATACTTTGCTTTTACCACCATCTCACCGGTTACGCGTTCAAATGTCGTATCCCAGCCAATAAAAGTATAGCCACTGCGTGTTGGTGCACTCGGAGGTGTTGCTGCGGCGCCATGCTCGACTTCAACGGTTGCTATTGACGCATCATTCCAATCTACAAATTTGACTTGGTATTTATTAATTTGAAACTTTGCAGTAATAGTGAGATCTTGCGTAATTTTACTAAAATCAGCGCTCCAGTTTGAAAAGGTGTAGCCCTCTCTAAGTGGTACTTCTGGGGCTGTTGCAGGAGCATTTTCAGCAATGGTTTGAGTTGAGAGTAAGGTGCCATCCCAGTTCTTAAAAATAACTTCAAATAACGTTGGCTCATCAACCAACACAGCTAAAGTGCGTTGATTATCACTATACTTTAACTCATGATTTTGGCTTGTCAGTCTCAAAGATACAGGGAAAGTACCTATTTTATTTGGCGTGATAGTCAGCGCCGCAGAAGTTGATTTAACTCCACTAATACCACTAAACAGACATGATTTAGTTTGGCCTTCATTACTACAGGTCACGGAATAATTTTGATCTTCTGATTTAACATCCACAGCCAGTTCAGAAGCTGCGTCTATTTCTATGGTGAAATAGTCAGGCAACAAATTCAGTGTCTGCTCCGATACTTCAAAATTTATTGTCTGTGAAGCACCTAGTTTAATGGAATGCGGATCTGGTAGGTTTAATACTGCAAGGTTACTTACATTATCAACATCAACAAACAGGTATGGTGTTGCCCCTAAAGTTGTTAGTTCGCGAGCCGTCGCACCGAAGCTGTAATTTCCCTTCGAGTCGATTTGGATACTTGACTCGAACGTCCACACCCCTTGAGCGCTCTTTAGCTCTTCACCACTAAACTGGATTGTTGTAGTGCCTATTTGTTCATGCTCCTTGTCGCCTTGTTGCCACTGCTCGATGGTAAATAGTTTATCCTGAGCCGTGCTGCCTTCTGGTGAGCGCAGTACATAGTAGCCTTTTTCCATAGCAGAAGTATCAGACATAGTGACTTGTAAAGTAATACTTTGCTCTCCTACTGCGGATGACAATTCATTTGTAGAAAGCGCAACAAATTCAGTGCGGGGAGGGAAAATGTCTAACTGGTTACTGTTGCTTACTTTGAAAGTAACAGGCACACCAAGTTGGTGTAATTGCCCATGGTTGAAAACGCCAGTATTGCCACTGCTATCTGTTAATGTTGCAGAAGAAATAAGCCACTCACCAGGCAGAGCATCCCCTGAAAATACGAATGAATAAGTCGATTTATAAATCCCTTCTTCTTGCGTTTCTTGCCACTGTGTAGATTCTGCCTGTTTAGTTGCTACTGATTTATACTGAGTTGGTGGCGATAGTTTCACAACCCCTTTGGACATTCCTGATTGATCATAAGCTTCAATGGTTATATCAATGTTTTTGTCGCCAGAATCTACATCAATCTCTGATGCTGAAATGGTGATATTCTTTATTTCTGGTGCAACTGTTTCTGAGACTTTACTATTCACCACGGTGACATACGGGTCGAAGCCTGCAGCTTCCATTTCGCTATCTCGTACCCAAAAGCGTGCTGCGTTGTTATTATCTATTAGCATCGCTAAGGTCAAAAACCACGTGCCGTTGAGGTCTGTTTCGGTAAAGTTAAAGCTAACGGTACTTTCATAAACGCCTACTTCATCCGTTTGTTGCCAATTTGCTGCAAACGCAGACTTATTGGTTCCCCAATTAAACCCTGTTGGAGGAGATAGATACACACGCGTACTCTTGATACCGCTTTCGTCGTAAAGCCGAATGGTTACATTAATGGTCTTATCGCCTTGTTCAACATTAACAGTTTTGCTACTGAGATAAATGGACTTTAATTCAGGAGGTGTACGGTCGGCAGTTGTAGTAGGTTGCGCTTGCTGACAGTCTGTAGCGATTAGCTCTAGTTGCGCTTTTGCGGGTATAGAATGGTGACCTATGGTTGTTTTAAGGTTGTCGGTGAGCAAGTCTATCTTGCTATTACACTCTACTGCTGAGCCTATAACGTTATCAGTCTGTAACTGCGCTTGAGCATGGGTAGTTATTATAGTCATGCCACATAGCACAGAGAGAAATTTGATTGAGTATAAACGGTTTGAACTCATTGTTATTCCTTTAGAGTCATTATCTAGCTTGCTAGTGAGCATAATCTAAACTGCTGGAGTACTGTCTTTGTTAAGACGTTAATTTATATCAATTAGTCTTAATTCTTGCTCAATTCGAAGGCCTAAATCTGACGCCCATTGCGTTAAAAATTTCTTGTTTAGGACACCTAAACAGAAAAACTCTTGCCTCAAAATCGATCACTTAGTTAAGCATATTTGTATTACAAATCTTGTACTTGCCCGCTGATGCACTTTTGCAGCAATCTGACATTGCGTTACTAGCACTTATATTGGAGTAAACAACCTAATTTATCATGATGTATAGGTTTTACAGAGACACCACTGACTCCAATTTGTGAACAAATGTAAAAAACGATAATCTTTACGATTAACTAATAGTCCTTGTGGTGATGTAAAGCATGTAACGCCGGTGTTTGAGTAGGCCGCAAGGTTGTGTTTTACGTTGGTTAATAAGGAAAGTGAAGATGCAGTTTGAAACAAAACGGTTATCGATAAGGCGAATGACAATGGCAGATTTAGATGCTGTATTCGCACACAGAAAAAGCCCGATCACCTCTAAGTATATTGGTTTGCCAGCTACTCGAGAGTCTGCAAAAGAAAGGCTGAGACAAGCATGTAAACCCTGGAACGCAGAACCAGGTGAGCGCCTTATTCTTGCGATTATACATAAAACGCGAGCACAACTTATCGGTGAGTTGGTGTTCAAATATGTTGATAAAACGCAAAAAATAGGGGAAATTGGACTTCGCTTGGCTGAACGTGAGATTGGTAAAGGATACGGATTAGAGGCAGCAAGCGCTCTCATTGAGCAGGGATTCAACAGCTTTAATGTTAATATTATTCAAGCCATATGTGCTGTCGATAATCTTCAATCTCAGAGACTTATGGTTAAATTGGGCATGAAACGTAAAAGTTGTTTACCGGCATTTTTAGATATAGCGGGTGACAAGCATGATGCTTATACCTATCAGATTTACAATAAAAAAATCTGTTAAGCGCAGCAAACAAAATATGTAAGATTCAACTACACACTCGTTATCGCTTTTATTTAAAGGGAATCATTAAATATGAAAAAAATCTCGCTTGTAGCATTACTACTACTTTGTGGGTGCCAAAGTAACAATGCGGCTACCACAGCAACCGAAAAACAGGCAGAACGTTTCCAATATCTTGATATGAGACATTTACCGATGAAGGTACAAGCTGATGGATATTGGGTGCAAACCCAAAGGAGTGAGCCATTATACCCAATAGATGCAGCTAGAAAGGGTCTCTCTGGATGCGTTACTTTATCAATAGCTATCACTCCTGAGGGAAAAGCTGGGGGCTATAAAGTGATCCAGAGTTACCCAGAAGGGATTTTTGACGACGCAGCACTTCAAGCGGTAAATAAATGGCGCTGGGAGCCTGAGCCGGGTAATTCTACCCGTCAAGCTATTCTTATTGATACTAAGCTCGAGTTTTGGGTTACCCAAGGGCAAAGCAACGCAGATGAAGCACAGCGAGTATGTCAGTTTGCATCACAACTTAGGCGTTAGTATTTTGCCTCGTTTGTCATATAGCTAGGCATTGCAGCTAGGATGAAAACTCTAAAACAAAACACTTATGTAACAACTTGTTACACCCTTACTTTGGTTGTTAATTAGGTTAATTATTCTTTGACAATGAAGTTTAGGAATATTAACTTGTACCCGAAATCTGAAATAGACCAAAGGAGATGTAAAATGATTTCAAAGTCACTTGTGTTTGCAACTGTGCTTACCGCTGGCGTTGTACCAACAGCCGCTTCTGCCGCAATTAATAATAATATTGGCGAATGTAACCTATATAACTTGTTCGAGCAGTATAACCGTGATGATTATGTTACACGTGTTTCGGCTTCAGTTGCGTATGGTAGCTATCAAAGCTGCGCATTGGATCAAAACAATTATGTAAAATCAGTGTTGGCTAAGACTTCGGCACGTAGAAATGCGCTAGAAGCGGACATCAAACAGCAAATGTATCAGATGATGGATGCAAATCTTAATGGCAGCTTTGACCTAGACTATGTCTCAACAAGTATCAATGGGCCTTTGGTATTTGAGTTGAAAGAGTCGAATGGTCAAGTAACCGCTAAGATCGGCGGCATTGGTATTAATTCAAAGTCAAAAATTACCCTTAAAAACACACCTTCTATTATATTCAAAGCGTATGGAAGAATAAGTACACCTGAGATTTGGGCAACCGCAACTTACAACCCCTACAGTGGTGAAGTATCCAACTTAAGTGTTAGACCTATCAATTTAGATGTTGATATTGAAACACGCTTTTTGGGGATCAGCATTCCTGGTCTTTCTAACCTCGTTGATTCATTTTTTGAGTCAAAAATGAAAAAAGAAATGGCAGGGTTTGTAAATGACGATAAACTCAGCGGCGCTCGTACCATCTTCTCTTTGGATAAAGCGATCCCCAGTGGTGAGTTTTTCTATGCTGGTGAAGACTTGGGTGTCAAAGCCAAAGATGCTATTCGCAATATGAGTAATGGTCAATCGGTTCGCATCTCTGTGTCTGGTAATTCATTAACATATGGTGATCAGCCTCATACAGCTTCACTAAACGTAAAAATTTCAAATGCGATTGAAGTACAATTAGATAGCGTACGTAGGAAAAATCCACTTGGCCCCGACAAGTGTCCAGTCAGCTGCGTTTAACGGCTAGCGCATTTCAATAAGAAAATTGTTTTAAAGCTTCTGCTTAGCTCAACTTGTTAAGGAAAGGTTTGAAAAGTGATGAATTGGCTTATTTAGAAAATCTAAATAAGCCAATTAGTAAAGGCTGATAAGTGTTATTAACTAGCCAAACCTTAGGTTAATTTGCTTTGGTTGCCTTATATTTAATAGTGACATTGTAATACGGCAACAAACCGCGCACACGTATGTTCCATTTTCCTTCGGCTGGCTGATTAAATGTGCAACTCTCAGTGCTACCCCAAAGGTATGGGCGACAGTCATACTGGAAAAAGCTTGGCACATGCTGGTGGCGCACGTACAGATTAGCTTCACCCTGACCTGTCATTGACACTTCTAATTTATCAAAACCTGCTGGTAGCTCTATTTCGCGATGTTGCCACCAAAACCACCCTGCAAGACCAGAAAATTCACCCTCGATAACAGTAGGCTCTACCGCTAGCTTAAGATCGATAACAACTGGATCATGATCTGACGCGCGATAAGGGTGTGGCGCGTACAAGCTTGCCTTATGGTTATCTGATTTGTATTCAGTATTGTAGTCCAGCGCAACAGGCTCATCTGCATTAATATGCCAATCAGTCACAGACTTTATTTTTGTCATCATGGAAGTTGAAGCAAACGCGTGGTCTAGGCTACCAATACGTCCTTGGTATACGTACGAGTAGTCTAAATTATCACCATGCAAGGCTTGTTTGATATTAGCATAACCATTTGTAATATAAGTGTTAATTGGATCTTCTTTTGCATACGCGTTCATATCACCTAATATAATGACATCGTCTTCTACTACCCCTGTTGGGTTGGTATTTAACCACTGTGACAGCGTATTTACTGCATTGACACGCGTTTGATTCCAACAGCCTTGACCATCGTTCTGATCTTGATCTGAGCCCTCAGCTTTAGAACAACTTCCCTTTGAACGCAAATGAGCCATTACGACAGTGAATGTTTCTTCACTAGTGATGTCTTTAAAAGTTTGTACTACTGGTGGACGGTTACCATAGTCAAAGGGGACAGTTTCCGTATAAGCTGGTGTGCCCACTTCGGATACCTTATTGCTGCGATAGATAATGCCTGAAGTAATAGCATCACCACCAACTCGCTCAGTATTTAGGTTAACAAACACATAGGTATTAACAGGATCTGACACATTTAGCGCATTAACCAGATCAGCAATCGCACTGCGCTCATCAAAACCGTCGTTTTCAAGTTCGAGCAAGCCAACAATATCAGCATCGAGTGCAGTGATTGCTGCGACTGTTTTTGCTTTTTGTCGTTCGAACTCTTCAGCGTTGTCAGCGCCTCGAGGAGTAGGGAATCCGGCTCCTTGGCCATCTCCATTAAAATAATTAAGGACATTAAAACTGGCAATACGCAGATCGCCACGGGATTCCACTTCAGGGGCTTGTGTACGTAAATTGGTATGAACAAAGTTTGGTGTTGTGGTTGGATGAATACGGTATTGGCTATAGCCATAGCCTATGACGCCTTCGAGACTAGTCACCGAATCACCCAAACGTAACGTGTTATAAGCGTCAAGAGTAGGGGAAGGGTATGGGATCACCTCAGGATTTTGTACTGACGAACCATCATCTAACAAAATTTCTTTGCGTTTGTTCTGTACTTCTAATTGATTTGCTGGCTCACCAGGCGCTGCGATTTGAGTCGCCTGATACAAGCGCTCGGTAGCTAAACGCACTTCGCCGTAACGTGCAAGTCCGTATGTATCGTTGACGACCAACTCGTTAGTAATAGAAACAAGCATGCCCTCGTATGCCTCAAGGCTGCTTTGAACAGGCAATGTTATGGCGGTTGCAAACACGTTTGTTGTACCACAAAGTTCAATTGCATCAACATTTATAAGTTGCGTTTGGCCATATTTTTCTTCAACTTTACCACGCAGCTTCACAACATCTCCGGCGCTAACCGAGGTGTTGTTATATGCGACAAAGATACCCTCTGAAGTATTTTCATCGCTGTCGTAATCAGCGCTTTCTTCTTGAATAAAGAAGCCTTTAAGACCTGTGTCAGACTGCAAGCTTGAGGTGACCACAGCTTGAACCTCAACGACCTCACCCGCAACTGGGCTAGAATCGCCCGCACCTTGAATTGTACTGATTAAGGTATTGTTTTCACCACACTTTACAGGTTCTGGCTCTGGTATATCATTACCGTTTGAGTGTACACCTAGGTTACTAAAGTCATCTTTAGACAGCGCGAGCCATTGCCCTTCACCTATAAATGCTTCACCAGGATCGGTGCGTCCAAGCGTTACCGCCGGATCTCTGACTAGAGTTTTGTCTTTTGTTCTGATTTCGCCATCAATCCATTCACTACCTGGGTCAACACCTAGCTGACCTAAGCTATCAATAGTATTGCCATCAAGTGTCAGTGTGATCGCATCATCACCATTAAACCAGCTGCTAGAGTTAGTTAACTGCGCTTTGGCTAAGATATCTGAAGCTGCATCAGCATGTGCGATAACGTAAGTAGACTTTGGCGCTAGCGCTCCAGATAGTTCGATTTGTGTGCGGGCTTCGGTTGCACCATTAAAGAAGAAGTTTATTGAGTAGCCACTCAAGTCTACCGCAGTATTGCTACCATTATAGAGCTCTACTGCTTTGTTATAGCTACTACCCTCAATATATTCGGAGATAATGACGTCTGCTTGAGCGTTTAGGCAAGCTAATGTAACAGCAGAGGCTAAAATTGATTTTTTAATCATTTTTTATTTTCCCGTGTATTATAATTTTTCGAATATTTATTCGGGTCGATATTCTAATCACTATTGATGACAATTCAATTAAACTTGATGTTTTGTTTACATTGGTTTACTTAGTGTTTGTGGTTGTAGGTCAAATGTCATTGAAGTTATGCAAAGTCGTGTTTATGCACTTTTCTAAGTGCATTGACAAAAACCACTGCTGCATACGTATTCAATGGATCGATCATTATTGATACCTATATTGTTAAATTTGTGTAACATTAAAAGGTGCAATAATGATGACAACAAAACGAATCCAATCTATGGCTACAGCACTACTTGCGTTAGGCTTAGCTGCCCCTATTAATGCCTCGCAGGGCGATCCAACAACATTTGTTCACTTATTTGAATGGTCTTGGCGTGACGTTGCGACTGAGTGTGAAACATTTTTAGGACCAAACGGTTATGCAGCCGTGCAAGTATCACCACCGAATGAGCATATAACGGGCTCACAATGGTGGACGCGTTATCAACCGGTAAGCTATGAGATTGTGAGTCGCGGTGGCAATCGCGCTGAGTTTGCCGATATGGTCTCACGTTGTAAGTTAGCTGGAGTTGATATATATGTTGATGCTGTGATAAACCACATGGCACACGGGAGCGGTGAAGGCGTTGCTGGAAATGCCTTCGGTAACAAGCAGTACCCAATATATAGCCATCGGGACTTTCATAACACATGTGCAATCAACTCTGAAGATTACGCAAACAATGCTTGGCGAGTTCAGCATTGTGAACTGGTAGGGCTTCATGATTTAGATACTGACGCAGACTACGTACAAAATACTATTGCAGGCTTTCTAAATGACCTCTTGTCACTGGGAGTTGCAGGCTTTCGTCTTGATGCCAGTAAGCACATGCCGGCAAATGATATTGCCGATGTGCTTGCAAAATTAAATAAGCCAGCGGTGATTTTTCAAGAGGTGATTGATCAAGGCGGTGAAGCCATTACCGCATCTGAATATCATCAAAATGGGTTAGTCACAGAATTTAAATATAGCATAAAGCTCAGTAACGCCTTTAAACAAGGCAAGCTGGCGTGGCTAAAAAGTTTTGGTGAATCATGGGGATTAATGCCGAGTCATAAAGCGGTAGTGTTTACGGATAATCATGACAATCAACGCGGACATGGAGGTGCAGGCTCGATTGTGACCTTTAAAGATGGCAACCTCTATGACTTAGCTAATGTATTTATGTTGGCGTTTCCTTACGGCTATCCAAAAGTCATGTCTAGCTATGAGTTTAACGGTAATACTGATGCTGGCGCGCCTTCATTACCTGTACATCAAAACGGTAATCTAAATTGTAACAGTGCACAGTGGCAATGTGAGCATCGTCGTCCAATGATCTCTGGAGCAATGCAGTTTAGAAACCATACATCGGGAAATTGGAATGTCGACAATTGGTGGGATAACGGCAATAACCAAATCGCTTTTTCTCGAGGTAACTTAGGATTTGTCGCGATAAACAGAGAGCCTTTTGGAATGAACCAACAATTGCAGACAGGCATGGAGCCAGGTACTTATTGTAATGTATTAACAGGTGCAAAGGTTGAAGGACAGTGCTTAGGCCAAAGTATAAAAGTTGACGAGAATGGCTATGCACATGTGTCAATTGAGGCGATGCAGGCACTTGCAATTCATCACCAAAGTAAAATAACAGCGCCACCACCGGATTTAGAGGATTGGCAGCGCACTTTAGTATTTATCAAAGCACAGACACAATCAGGACAAGATATGTTCATTCGTGGTGGCCTTGACCATACCGCGTCATCACAGCGTGGTGTTGATTGTTCTGCTAATCCCATGCGCTGTGCATTACCAATAAAGCATCTAAATATGAGAAATGTAACCACTGCGCCTTGGAAGGTAGGTGACACCATGTTGGACTGGTCTGAAGCTCAAAACGGGCAAGCAAATGGTGCAAAGGGGAGCCCACTCGATTGGACCTCAGATGTATGGCCTGCTCAGTGGGGAGCTGAAAAACGTTATGATAGAGATGGTTTTGGTGTGATGCCGCTTAATCAGTGGGGCGCTCACTACTGGCTTTTGGAAGTCGAGATGAATTGCAATCATACCTTTAACGGTTGGTTTGAAGTTAAAGCTTTTGTGAACAATGGACAAGGTTGGGAAGCTGATATTAATCAGCAGGGTACACCTTATATGAGTAACAACCACTTTGCACAATGTGGAAAAACGAATGTATTTGAGTTTGGTAAAGACTCAGCGATGATTTTACCCTTATAAACTCTATTCTTTATAATAAGGTGAGTTGAGTGTCGAGATAAAAGCACTTAGCTCACTTTTTATTTTAAATGGCCTTTCCTCTGTTATTTACTATCTTCTACTTTTTTGCTTGCAATAATGATAAGTTTAAAATTAACCTAGATTAAAATGTAGTCATATAAATTCAATAAATTAACATTTTAAAAATAAAATTAGATAAATTGATTTAAATCATTAAAATGTGTTCACAAGCTATTGTCAGCGCTGTCATTGGGAATTATTATCAACTCGTTGTTTACGAACGGGCCCTTT
This sequence comes from Pseudoalteromonas sp. McH1-7, assembly GCF_013366255.1. Taxonomy (NCBI): domain Bacteria; kingdom Pseudomonadati; phylum Pseudomonadota; class Gammaproteobacteria; order Alteromonadales; family Pseudoalteromonadaceae; genus Pseudoalteromonas; species Pseudoalteromonas sp. McH1-7. The sequence goes on from NZ_JABWPQ010000027.1 coordinate 55,849, forward strand.
CAAATAGACAACAATGCCCTCTATGAGATTAAAAAAGGAAAATTTAAAATGAAGAAGTTTTGTTTCGCACTATCCTTAGCAGCTGTATTTGTCTCAGCAAATAGTATGGCTTTACCAAGTCTGGCACATGATACTGATGGATTCGAACGCGTAACTGAATACACCAACGGTCCTGTAGCGACAGCGATCCTTGCAAGTGAGTTTGCACATAACCTAAAGGTTGATTTACACCCACGAGGAGAGGGCGATTTTTGTAGTTACGCGAACGTATATCACCATACAACTGGTGAGCAAATCGCGCATGCTAACGTACAAGGGCTATCAGGAAGTAATTATGTTCAGCAGGCAACAGCTACCATTCCTGAGCAGTACTTAACAGCGAATAAACGCGTTGAAGTCTCTTGCACCAGCGCATCAGGGGAACAATACGACGTATATGTTAATGTGCCTGGTGCACCACTTGTAGAATGGGAGATAAACGCGCAACCTGCAGGTGAATTTGTACACCGTCCGAATACCTACGGCTACCATAGTGCGTATCATGTTGAGAGTCGCCTAAGTGTGGATAGTCAAAGTAATAGTGGACGCTGCACAACACTGTCTAACCGCGGAGTTGAACTTGGACTCTTCCACGGTGAAAGTGGCAAAGGTCCATTCCATTCAGATGTATTTATGACTGACATCACAGTTGATAATTCTCAGGCTGGACAGCCTGTCTTGTATCAGATCATTGAATGTGAAAATGCGGCAGGAAAAACACTAGCAGTTAAGGTTTTGTCATTAACAAATCCAAATAGCATTAATGTTATCCATGAAGAACATGTGATTAAGTAACAAAAAATAAAAAGAGCGTGGCTAAAGCTACGCTCATATTTCTCAATTTATTTAAATTTATTTTTATATTTTAATTTAAATTTTTATTGAATTTAGTGTTTTTAATGTATTGTGATTTTTAATCGGGTAAGGTGAAGCTAAACCAAAAATATTACAACAAAAACCACTAAATATTAATTATGGGTTATGAAAATACTCGTTAACAAGATCCTAGCATTAAATGATGGCATTCATTAGTGTGAGAAACACTGCCTTGTTACGGTACCCCACTTATGGTCTTCATAAATGTCTTCAATGTAATTACCTGAGGTATAATCCCCGACCACATCTCTCCAAAAACTGGTTGCATGTTCCGCTCCTGCAACTTGCTTGATTTCCCAAGAACCACCAAGCTGCTCAAACAAACTGGAGATAAAACGTTTTCCTACTTTGTTTTTACGAAAATACGGTAATACATAAAAATCACAGATTTCATATGCTTTTGGAGATTTCTCGTCTATTGCCGTGAGAGCTGCAGGGATACCGTCCAAATATAATAAGTAACCTGTAACAGAGCCTGTAAGCTGAGGGTAAATCTCAAACAAACCATTTTCGTTTGGTTTATCGTCTATAATTGGAGAAAATTCTGCGCCATAACCTTGGTAAAGGTTGGCATAAACCTGAGCATTATTAGTGTCTACTTTGACAATGTTCATGATGAACTCTTTGTGATAATTGAACTTTACATGTCATACTATCGCTTTTTTGACTTCTATAAAATGACCTTGTGCTAAAGCAATATTTGTCTTCATGTCTTCATCGGTTTCTCCTATTTGTGATCTTGTAGAGAGTTCTAATTAAACATGCCTTATCTAAAAGGAAGTGGAGAGTAGCGAATTTCAGAAGGTGAGTTTGAGATTAAATTAGATGTAATATGGGAAGCGCCAAAGGCGTAAAATTAGCTATTGACGCTATAATCTTTTGTTATTGGCTCGAAGCAGATTAATTCTTCGGAGTGAACTCCATTAACCAATTTGTCTCCCAAGTTTTTCCGTTATCCTTTGAAAATGCTTGCTCCCATGTAGGTTTTATGGGGTTAGTTGAATTCCAAAGAAATCTCACTTTAATTGGAGTATCATTGTAGCGCTCATCTGCATAGAAGCATCCAATCCCATCAGAGAATTTACCAACAACAGGTGTATCTAGTGCACTTGGGTTTCGACCATCTAGCCACCAAATAGACCACTCTCTTGTTGCAGAATTATATGAACGAATAGCTTTTGCTCTTACTGAAGCATTTGGAAAATTCAGTTGGACATCTTCGATGTTTCCATAACCACCGAGAGTATGAACGGTTGAAGAGAGCCCATCAAATTCAATCCACTCTTCACCTCCGTTGAGTATATCTTTCAATCGGCGGTGTCTTACATTCCAATCGCCAATGATGAAGTCAAAATCTTGCGGCGCATTAGGTTCTGAATCCAGTAACATCTTACTACCCTGTTTGTTGTTGTAATTTTAAAGCACAATAACATGAATACTGATTATTTATACAGTTTTATTTTAATGTTTGTGTATTTTTGGATGGGTAACCTCACAAAATGGATGGCAAAAGGGTTTAGGCTGAGATCCGCAAAGTTAACACTGGCACCCACAATATCTTGTTTACTCTATTTTTTAGTTATGCTGGGAAAAGTTGCTTAAAGGGTTGCAAGCGTGAGTGTATTGCGTCATTTCAGAGGAAGTGATTGCCTGTTATCCATGTTTTGACATTAAATCTAGAGAGTCTCGCACAACAAAGGTACCGCGATTCAACCAGCTTTAAAGCTTTTTTTGGCTAAACCTACAAACGTTCACAATTTGCTAGATTTGTGCGCCGTTGTTTGAGTGTTCAACAATAAGCAGTGAGCACTTGCTCTTGACCAACTGCGCAGTGGAAGAGCCGAGAAAGTTGTGTTGTAAGTCTCACGCAATTATCAGGTTCGATGTTTCGTTGAGACAAAATAGATTGATAATCAAAGATATTTGCTTTTTATCGGTGTAAATATACTTCCCAGTAAGCTCGGCTAATTCCAAATAAGACTCGAGTTCAGAAAACTGTCTGCAAAAGCTGTGGTAGGCTGTTTGGTTGTTTTACTTGACCTTCATGGTCGATGCGCTTTTTGATACTGGTGAGGTCAGAAGTTTCAGGTTCTGGGGTTTGTATCAGTGAAGCTCTCTTCGCTTGTGATTGCGGGAAGTCATGGGGGCTCGTACCAATTGCACTGAAAATGTTTGGATTAGATTCTGCAAAATTTTCGCCAAAAGTACTGACGACTATCACAGATATTACGGGTGTTATTTCATTGTTAATGAATTGTGCTGTTGTTGCCTGATGTGCTGCTCAAGGACTACAAGGGGTTGGGGCTTTAAAGAGCTAGTGGTTTACACCAGCTCTTTTGCAAAACGTATTAGTTAACTACTACGTTGCTTGCTTGAGGACCTTTCTGGCCTTCTTCAACTGTGAAAGACACTGATTGGCCTTCAGTTAAAGTTTTGAAACCGTCAGAAACGATAGCACGGAAGTGTACGAATACATCTTTACCGCCGTTTTCCTGAGTGATAAAACCAAAACCTTTCTCTTCGTTGAACCACTTAACTGTGCCGTTTACTGTGTTAGACATAATTGAAACCTTTTTCAAAAAATTAATTGTGTGGTGAAAATCACCGTTAAAGCGATAGATAAAACTTAGCTAGTAACGCATTGGTATATCTATAAACGACTTTTTAAAAAAAAGAGTATCAAGAAAAAACAGTGCAGCAGTAGTAAGTGCTCTAAGTATCTAAAGCGCTATTATAATATAGCGTTCTTACATGGCTGTCCAATGAAGTTTATAAAATAGTTCAAAAAGCAATCGCTTTTAGGTTGCAAAGTGTTATTTGGATGGACTCTGTAGCCTGAGTTACTCAGTCGTATCGCTTTGGAGTACCTGCCTAAGTGCATTGTCCATTTGTAAAATAAAGTGTTGCTTATGTGGATACTTTTCTTCAAAGCCTTTTAAGTAACCAATATGTGCAGTACGCCTCATGATCACTTTATCTTCAATAATGTTTCCACTGCTAAGCTGAGAAGAAGCGAGAGATGTTTTATTTATTCCGAGTAAGGTGGAAAGCCTGTCATTCACATAGCAATCAATGCGGCCGCGAGAAAGCTTTTCGATATTTGAATTTGTGCTTTTATTCTCCCACAGTTTAATCAAGCCTAATTTTTGAGCTTCCATTAAGTCTTCATCCAAGATCATATATCCTGCGTTTATGCCGACATTGATGGCTTGTTCCGGTTTTATATGTGGGAGCTTTTTTAGCGTGACCCCTTTATTGCAAAAAGCGACCACCACTTCTTCTTGCAGTGGTACAGAGTATGGCCAGATGTAGGGTCTTTTTTTTATATGAATATAGGGAGGCATGAGTGCCATTGCCTCTGCTGATGCCATCGAAGAAAGTCCTCGTTTCCAAGGTATGGCCCGCAAAGTAATTGAATACTCTTTGCTTAGTATTCTAGCGGCTTGTTTGACAATATCAACATAAATGCCATACAGCTCGCCATTTATCTGATAGCTATAAGGCGGATAAGCATCATCCACTAAAATGGTAACAGCGATCGGTGCAGCTAGCTCCGGCTTATGAGGGGTCGCACAGTTATCGAAGGGCAGGGTTAAACAATACCAGATAAAAACATAGCGAAATACGTTCATTTTTCACTGATATAAAAATGTGTCGTCTCTTTAATATAGTCAACAATGGTGCAATTTGTTAGTAATCTCCATTGTGCTTATTGAGTCGGGTGCTTGGTGTCATTTCCCCACAAATAGATCACGTAATTTGATGAATTGATATAACTGGCAGGAATATCATGAGCGTTTATGCTTTAGAAACGCAGGCCAACATAACTGGTTGAGCGAGCGGGCAACACCAAAAGAAGCATTGCCTCTTTTGGTGTCTAGAAAAGCTAAAAGCTAGATTTTATTCTCAGCAAGTGCGATAAAGTAGCTATAGCTTAGTGCTATATCATGGATCCCTTTAAATCGACCCGATGCACCACTGTGACCTGCTTCCATATCGGTTTTAAATAGTAGCAAGTTATCATCAGTTTTAAGATCTCGTAGCTTTGCAACCCACTTGGCAGGTTCAAAGTATTGTACCTGCGAATCATGTAAGCCAGTTGTAACTAGCAAGTTCGGATATGCTTGTGCTTTCACTTGGTCATAAGGTGAATAAGATAGCATGTAGTCAAAGTAGGTTTTATCATTTGGATTGCCCCACTCATCGTACTCATTAGTGGTAAGTGGCAAGCTTTCATCCAGCATAGTATTAATGACATCAACAAACGGCACAGCTGCATGAACACCGTCATAAAGCGCTGGAGCTTGGTTAATCACCGCCCCCATCAGCAGACCTCCGGCGCTACCACCTCTAGCATATATTCTTGAGGCATCACCGTACTTTTGTTCTACTAATGCTTTGGTCACGTCAATAAAATCATTAAAAGTGTTCTTCTTATTTAACTTTTTACCATCTTCGTACCAAGGGCGGCCAAGTGTTTCTGACCCTCGAATATGAGCGATGGCGTACACAAAACCTCTGTCTAACAAACTTAAGCGACTTATAGAAAAGGTTGGTTCGACATTCAACCCATAAGACCCATAGCCATATTGCAGCAGTGGATTAGACCCATCTTGCTTGAATTTATCTTTGCGATACACAATTGAAACGGGTACTTTAATCCCATCACGTGCAGTGATAAATATACGCTCTGATTTGTAATTTTCAGGATTAAAGTCGCCCAGCACTTTATTTTGTTTTAATAACGTTTTATCAAGAGTTTCCAAATTAACATCAAACACAGAAGCTGGTGTGGTCATACTTTGATAGCCAATTCTCACCGAGTCAGTGTCTATGTTTTTGTTGCCTGTCAGGTATGCCGTATACGCTGGGTCATTAAACGTTAAGCGCTTGCTTTTACTGTTATCTAAATTACTAACCGTGATTTGAGTTAGACCGTTTTCGCGTGTTTCGTAAACCAGGTGCTGGTTGAACAAGGCAATACTTTCTAATTTTGCATCAGGGTTATGCTCAACCACCGTCTGCCATTTTGACCGATCTTTTACATCAGTTGCCTTAACACGCATTAGTTTAAAGTTAATAGCATCTTTGTTTGTATGAACGTAAAACCAATCACCTAGTTTGTTAATGCTGTATTCGTGACCTGCTTCTCTTGGAATGAAACGCTCTGGTTTGGCTTTTGCATCGTCAGCATTGATAAGAGACACACCAGACGATTCGGTACTGCCGTGGTGAATGTATATAGTGCTTTTATCTTTGCTCTTAGAAATATTGGTGAAGTAACTGTTGTCCGTTTCTTCATAGACTAATTCATCATCGCTTTGTGGTGTACCTAAAGTGTGACGAAAAACTTGGAAGCCAAGCAAAGTAACGGGATCTTTTTTGATGTAGTAAAGTGTTTTGTTGTCATTAGCCCACACAACTGAACCAGACGTACCCTCGATTTTGTCTTCTAACAATTTACCTGTTGTTAAATCTTTAACTTGAATAGTATAAATTCTGCGACTGAGGGTATCTTCAGCAAATGCTAACAGGTTTTCGTTAGATGAAATTTGTAGTGCGCCTACACCATAATAATTCTGGCCTTCAGCACGAGTATTCGCGTCAAAAATTGCTTCAGCATTTTTACCGTCTTTATGCTCGCTACGGAAATAGGTAAAGTACTCTTTGTCGCCTTCCGTTGCTGTGAAGTAGTAATAGCTACCGTTTAATGTCGGTACGCTACGGTCATCTTTAACAACTTTGTTTTTAATTTCTTCAAAAAGTGTTTGTTGGAGTTGCTTGGTCGCATCAAGTTTACTGTCTGCGTAGGCATTTTCTTGATTGAGATGACCTAGTACTTTTTCATTGCTTCTAGTGTCGTCGCGTAACCAATGGTAGTTATCAGTAAACTCTTGCCCATGAATCATCACTTTATGTGGAACTTTTTCAGCGATAGGTGCTGCCACCGCCACTTGTTGTTGTGCTTGAGTTTGCGCTTCAATTTGGTTTTGTTGCGGAGCTTCTTGGCAACCAAGAACTGCAAATAGAGCAGTAGAGATCAATGTGAATTTAAATTTCTTCATTGTTATTTTTCTATAGATAAATAAGTTTGCCCAGTCTAAACCAGTTGTCAATATGAGGACAACTGGGCAGTACACCATTTTTGTAACAATAATTAAATGGGATAGGTTAACTATTGTTCATCAATATCAAAGCGGCCAACTAATTGCTCTAGATCTTTAGCAAGTGCCACCAATTGGTCAGCTCCGGCATTAAGTGCAGCCGCACCGTCACCAACTTGCCTTACCGAAACATCTACAGAGCCAATCAATCGTTTGGTTTGACCAGCATTTTGACCTTGCTGTGTTGCTTGTGCTGCAATATTTGATACCGAAGACTTAATGCGTGATACGGCTGCTGTAATGTCTGAAAATGCTTGTTGAGCGCTTTGCGATTGCGTAATTGTGGTTTCTGATTCGCTCACACTCACCGTCATCTGGTTAGATACATTTCTAGTTTGCGCGATAAGATTAGTCAGCACTTGCTCAATCTCTTGCGTGGCATCATGAGAACGTTGTGCCAGTGTCCTCACTTCATCTGCAACCACAGCAAACCCTCGACCTTGCTCTCCTGCTCGAGCCGCCTCGATGGCTGCATTTAACGCAAGTAGGTTGGTTTGTTCTGCAATCGAGCGGATCACACCAAGTATATTGGTAATGTCTTGGCTTTCACTCTCAAGTTGATTCATCGCACTTGCAGACTCAGCTAGTGACTGATTGAGTCTTGCCACCTGTGACACGGTTAATTCGATGGTTTTGTTGCCGTGTTGGGCATGCTCGTCAGCGCTAACCACATCTTCAAGTGTCTGGGTGCAATGTCCAGTCACTTCTATTGCAAGCTGCTCCACGGTTTCAGTTGTTGTTGCAGCATTGGCAGAGTCATCCGCTTGAGCATTGCATTGTCTACGAATATCGTTAATACTTTTTTGGGAGTCTAGTGCTGCGCTGTTGAGTGTCGCGGCATTATGCTGAATGTCTTTCACTAACAGGTTAATCGAATCGAGAAATTTGTTGAACCAGGTTGCAAGTTCACCAATTTCATCGTTGCTGATCACCTTTAAACGTTTCGATAAGTTTCCTTCTCCTTGGGCAATTTCTCTCAAACCCAAAGAAACCATTTCTATCGGTTGGACAATTTTATTTGCCAGTGTGATAGCGGTAATGACAAAAATAATCACCATTAACATCGCAATTACCGCAATACTAATAGTCATATCGTATGCAGCAGCTAAAATTTCATCTTCATCAATAACTGCAATAAACTGCCAGCCAAGGTTTGATGAACGATAAATTTTAGCAACGTAGGTTTTATTATCGGTTTCAATGGTGAGGTAGGCTTCGTTTTTCACATCTCGAATTGCGTTATAAAGTGGGCTGTTGAGATCTTTGCTGTGTTTAAAGTTGTTGTCTTTGTTTTTTGGGTCAGCCAGTACAATACCGTTACCGTCGAGTAAAAGTAGATAGCCAGATTCCCCCAAGCGAATGTTACTAACAATATCAGTGAGAGTGGAGAGCGTCACGTCCAGCGATTGTGTACCTATCATTCTACTGTTACGCTTAATCGCCGTCGCGACTGAGACCATAGCTTGCCCTGTAACACCTTGATAAGGCTCTGTGAGGATAACGCTATTGGGGTTTGCTGCGGCTTTTTTGTACCAAGGGCGTTTAGTTGGATCATAGTTGCCCAGAGGTTCTGCTGGGTATTGGATAAAGCCACCAGAACTCGTACCTAAATAGACAAACAGTAACTCTTCATGGGTTTGTCCGAATGCGCGATAAAGCTCATAAATTTGCGCTTCATTCTGACCATTTTGCAACGGAGTCATTGGTTTCTCTGCACCAAAGTAAGTGGTGGTATTTTCACTAACATTTTGTACAGCCTCGGCCTGTGCTAAAAACCGGGCGCTCTTTTTCATTTGCTCAAAAAATAATACAAATGACCGTTCCGCTTGCCGAATTTCATTGCCGGATGCGTCTAAAAACTTTTCAAGAGAATCTTTCTTGGTTTGCGAAATACTCACAATCGAAATTGCCAAAATAGGAATAATAACGGTGAGTACAAAGCTAATTATCAGTTTTTTGCGCATCTTCATCGCAGAGACCCCATTAATTGGACTATGTTGTCAGGTGCCATATCACGGCACTGTATTTAGGGAAGGAAGTACTTTGGAGCTGGCGACACTATGATTTGCCGTCTTTTGCTTCACTACCTGCTCAATTTGAGAAGGTAAGTTGGGCGCTATTTTTGTTAAAAACCTCTTGTTTAGAGCTACTACGAGCGTACCTACATGGCAACGCATTTTACCCAAACTCACTCTCTTAATTGAGCGAAGTGCTATGTCTTAGGCTTCACTACAGTCGGTTGCAGGTAGTGGGCATCCGACCGTGTGAGGCATAATTTTATCTTCCTCTATAAATAGGTTTAGCATTGGATCTCGTGTTTTTTAAGTAATTTATAAAAATCAGAGCGATTTCGTTGTGCAAGTTTTGCCGCTTCTGAGACATTCCCCTCACAAAGCGCGAGTACTTTTTGAATGTAGTCATATTCAAATTGACGTTTAGCTTCGTTCAACCCAGTAAAAGCATTTTGCGCACAATCTTTTGGTAAGGCTTTTTGTACAATATCTTCGGTTATCACTTTACCTGGAGTGATGGCGACACAGTGCTCTACAATATTATGGAGCTGGCGAATGTTGCCCGGCCAATGGTAATTCAACAAGTGCGTAATACTTTGTTGGTTAAATTGCTTTTCGCCATTGCTAAGAGCACTTAAGAAACGTGATGCAAGTAGTGGAATATCTTCCAATCGCTCTCTTAAGCTTGGGATTTCAACGGACACCACGTTTAAGCGGTAGTATAAATCTTCACGAAATTGTTTTTCGGCAACAGCGCTTTGAATGTTTTTATGGCTTGCAGAGACAAAACGAACATTGACCTTATGCTCGGTTTGGCCGCCCACCGGACGAACGGTTCGTTCTTGTAAAACACGCAGTAGTTTAACTTGCAAATCAAGCGGCATATCACCAATTTCGTCGAGAAATAAGGTGCCGCCATCGGCGGCTTGTACTAAACCTTCTTTGTCGCTCACAGCACCAGTAAATGCTCCTTTTTTATGGCCAAATAACTCTGACTCTAAAAGGTGGGCAGGCATTGCACCACAGTTTATCGCGATAAAAGGCCCTTGAGATTGATTACTTGCCAGATGGATCGCTTTTGCCGTCACCTCTTTACCAGTGCCGCTCTCGCCTTGGATCAGGATGTTTGCGTTGCTACTAGCAAGCGCTTGGATTTGCTGTACTAACTGACGCATTGAGGCGCTTTGAAACAACAAGCCATGAAAGTTATTAGGATCTGAAGTCTGGGCTGTTCTTACTTTTCCAGCAAGCGCCTCATTGATGACATCAAGCATTTGTTGAGAGTCAATGGGTTTGGTTAAAAAGCTGACAAAGCCTTGTTGCATAGCGTCGACAGCATCTGGAATTGAGCCATGAGCGGTCATCATCACAACGGGCATTCCCGTATAGTGTTTTTTTATCTGTTCATTAAGTTCAAAACCGTTCATGTGCGCCATCTTTAGGTCTGTGATAACCAAGTCAATGGGCATTTGTTTGAGGATGTTTAATGCTTGCGTACCACGATGCGCTACTTCAACTTCGTATCCATGGCTTTCTAACCGTATCGCCAGCAGCTCTGTCAAAGATGTATCGTCATCCACTAAAAGCAACTTTGCACCCTGTTGTATTTGACTCATAGTACATCCTCCTCAAGTGATGGGGTTTCAGATAGATCGGTTTTCAGACGTTGAGTTTCTATGTCTGCCAACTTTTGTTTCAGCTCAGCAAGCTGCTTCTGTGTTTGTAGCAATTGTGCTTGGTGCAGTTGTGCTTTATTGTCAGCGTAATAATTGCGGATTTTTTGCTCACGAAGGTTTTGAGTATGCCAAGCTAATGATTCAAACCAAATGTTATAATCTTCCGGCCAATAATCTTGTAGTCTTAGCGCTTCAATGGCTTTAAGTTGCTTGGTGGTTGAGTCTGTACCGCAATAGGTGTGAATAAAGCCTTGTAAGTGCTGAGCACCTTTATAGTATTGGTTAAATGTCACGTTATGTTTTTGGGCGCATTGACTGACTAAGGCTTTGATCACCTCAGTTAAAGGCACAAACCTAGCGCTAGTTTCTGTTTTCACAGGGCCAATAAACTGCTTTGTTTGCTCGACGTTATGCTCCGTTGTGGCACAACCACTGAGCAAAAATAGCATGATACTTAATGCGATGTATTTCATTTTGGATCCCTTTTTGGAAAGGCGACTTGAATACTGGCGCCAGATTCTACTGGTAGCCATTTCACATAGCCTTTTAATTGCTTCACACACTCAGAGACAATGGCTAAACCTAAGCCACTGCCATTATTATTTTTATTTTTCTCACCACGAACAAATGGCTGGAATAATGAATCGGCATCATTAATGTCGATGCCATCACCGTCGTCACGGACTATCAACAATACTTCGCCATTTTGCTCTTTAATTGAAATAGTGACATTGCTTTTAGCGTGATCGATGGCATTGCTCACTAGCTGAGTTAACACTAATTTGCAGGGAAGATAAGGCACTTTGAGGTCATCATGGTTTTGCCAGTTCACTATTACATCAGTCTTTCCTAGCTTATCGCTAAGATGCGTTGAGACTTCTTTTTGGATAAGATTCATTTCGGCGTTGTGATGTAGGCTATCAGGGTGACTGGCCGCGCTATAGCTGAGCAAATCGTCGATCAGCGATCCAAGCTTTGCAACAGAGTTTTCCATTATGGTGAGAATACGTTGCTGCTTTGGATTAACAGCTCCAAGCAATCCACTATTTAATAAGCTGCTTCCCTCGTTTAGTGATGCTAAAGGGGTTTTAAGCTCATGAGTAACATGGCGCAAGAAAGTTTCTTTTTGTTGTTGAATGCGTTTAAGTTCGAGCCTTAACCAATTTAACCTGTCACCCAGTTGCTGTAACTCATGGCTACCAGAAAGTTCTACCGACTTATCAAAATTACCTTTACCCACCTCAGATACCGCAGATTCTACCTGATTAAGCTGCTGACAAATCCGGTTGATCAAAAAGATGCTGATCACGATAAGGGTGGGTAGCAAGATGATGAGGCCAAACATAAACCATGTTTGCAGCTGCACGAAATGGGCTTCTTGATCTGATAAGCGCTTATTCAGTGTTTGCTGAAAGCTTTCCTCGAATTGATTAAGCACTTTAACCAATCGTTGAAACTCTTCAGCTTTTGAGGTGGCATTGATCTCATCCGGAGCAAACTGTCGCCATTTAGCAACAAACAGCGAATCGGGTAGGTTTATTTTTAATAATTGAATACGTTTTTTGGTGTTTTGCCACTTCTGCTCGATGCTTTCTTGCAGTGTTTCACTTTGCAGCAGTTGATTATTTTGCAGTGCTTTTTCAAGCGCACTGATATCTGCTTTTACAAAATTGTATTCAAGAATAAGCTTTTGATTTTTATTATAAATATCCTGCGTTTTTTGTTGGTTTTTGGACAGTGCTTGGGCGTACCACAAAGTCAGTGTGAGTATTGGAAGCACACCAATAAACATGGCAATAAGTGCCTGTTTTTGTAAAGACTGAGAAAAAATTTTTTTCACGATACCAAACCCTTCCCAAAGGTGAACTAATTTTGACCAAGTAGCGCTGTTCGGTTTGTAAAACTTAGTGTGAAAAAGTGGCGTTGTTGCAAAGATGCGACAACCTAATACTCAGAGAAATAAAGACTTTTTATTTTCCATACCTTCAGCTGTCGCCATTTAGCAACAGTTAGCCTTAATCCAACCTTAACCTTTCCAAGCAAACTTCTTTAACTATCTGATAAATGTTGCTTTTTTAATTTTGGCATCAAAGTTGGAATAGTTATCTCGAAAGCGAAAAACGAAACGCAAAAACAAATGCAAAATCAGTTTTAGCTTTAATAGCAAAACGGTTAACACAGAAATTAGTTTTTAATCTTATGAGGTAGACACGATGAAAAATCTAGTAATCGCAGTATCAGCAGCAGTAATGACTTTGGCATCAGTAGGTGCACATGCAAACACTGATTTCGACAAACTAGACATGAATGGTGATGGTTACATCTCTATTGAAGAAGCAAAAGCAGATGAAGACCTTCTTGCTCAATTTAACAAGCTAGACGCAGACCAAGACGGTCAATTAAGCCAAGCAGAATTTGATAACTACGAAGGTTAATTTGCCGAGTTATCACATCACTCTAATCGTTAAGGAGAAGATCATGAAAAATTTACTAGTAGCAGTATCCCTTGCTGGTCTATCAATGGCGTCGGTTAATGCGATGGCCGGTGACGACTTTGCTAAATACGACACCGATGGCAGCGGCACAATTAACATGAGCGAAGCACAAGCACACACGACACTTGCAGAGCAATTTGAAGCACTAGACGCTGATGCAAATGGCGAGCTAAGCGAAACAGAATTCGCAAACTTTAAAGGCTAACTAACAGCTTCCAATTTTATAAAACGAACAGTATTTACATTTTTTGAGGAATAAATCATGAAAAACGTACTAATTGCACTTTCAATCACAGGTTTATCTTTCGCGTCTGTTAATGCAATGGCTGGTGAAGACTTCGCAGCGCTAGATACAGATCAAAGCGGCACAATCAGCATGAGCGAAGCACAAGCACACACGGCACTTGCAGAGCAATTTAAAGCACTAGACGCTGATGCAAATGGCGAGCTAAGCACAACAGAGTTCGCAAACTTTAAAGGCTAATTAGAGCTGGAGCAGTAAACATACCTGCGCAAGGGAATGAGTGAGGAAAAGGAACTGATGTCAGGGAGCAGGGAATAGAGTTCAAAGACTATGATGATTGTTGAGTAACTGACAATATTACTGATTTGCGCAACTAAGCGCCTGTCTTCGGGCTAGTTGAAACAAACTGGTATAAAGGAATACTTACAGCGGGGCATCGCTATCAGAATCTTTGAGCTCCAAATTGAGAGTTTGGATGTCATTAGGGAAATAAACTAAAGGATCAGAGTCGGTAAGAGTAAGGTATACTAGTGTGATTACCAAGGGATACTGACGGTATAAGTACCAAGCGATTTTGACGTAATCACACTATCAATGTTGCCGAGTTTCGGCAAGTTTTGCTAACCGTAACGCAGTAGTATTCATATTTTCTCTTAGCCAGATATTGCGAACGCCGCTGGCATGTATGTCGACGTTTTTTTCAGACTTGAGCAGTCGTGACACTTTGGATTGTCCCATGTGTGGGTTAGCCAGTGAGAATTCTATGACGACTTCCTCAATAGCTCTATCAGTACGATTTTTGTGGTGAAGATTTGGCGTTTCCTGACGTTTTAACGATTCGATCCCACCTTGTTTTATCAGCTTACGATGGCGGTAAATAGTATCGCGGGAGACACCACTTAGGCGTGAAGCTTCTGCCACATTTCCTAGCTTGTCAGCCAGTGCCAATACATCAAGTTTCTTCTGGATTTCATAGTCTTCAGAGGATAGCTTATCAGGCTCCTTGACTTCGGTTACCTGTAGTTTTCGCCCAGCGAAGTACGCATCGAACTGCTGATTTTTACCCGTACGAATTTCAATTTTCTGGTTAGCGATTGAGTGCTTAAGCGGTGAGTCGATGAAGTAGAACTTTCCCCTGAAGCTAAACGTATGGTCGTTGCGGATCTTCCGGTAGACCTTGGTGATGCAGATATCATCTAGATTGATGTAGCGTGATACAGGCGTATATTCGGTGTTTGATATTTTAGATTTTACCATCAGGTTTTTACGCCAAAACTGCGGGATGAAGACGTGTTGGAGGTAGCTATTAGCGCCCGTCATGTCAGTAATATTGTTGAGCCGTAACTCTGGTATCAACCTGTCTTGCAGAGTATCGAAGGCACGTTCAATACGACCTTTTCCTTGAGGAGAACTGGCAAAGATGATTTCAATTCCTAACTCCTCACAGGCCCGTTGCATCTGAGAGAAATTACAACGCTTAGGTCCACCGAAGATGCCTGCTCTATCCACATACAGCGTTTTAAACATGCCGTACTTCTCAACAACTGAGCGCATAACTTTCATACACCCTTCAGTCGTTTCTGACGGAAAAAACTCTGCATGGATATCGCTGTTAGCATCATCAATCATAGCGATTAAGCACGACTTTTTATCACCGAACCAACGATGTGTACTGCCGTCCATTTGCAGCATTAGTCCTGGTGCTTCCATCCGCTCTCTGCGTTTGTGAACACGGCTACGCCTACGCTTGGCTCGTTTTACATGGTGGATATCATGTGCCCACTTACGTAGTGTCTCGCGCTTAACAACAATGTGTTCGTGAGCCTCTAGCATCTCGGCGAGGTGCAACAGGTTCAGGTCATAGTATTTCTCGCGGATCAGCGACTGAACTTGCTGCTTAAGCCTATCTGGAGTTTTATTAATTGGCTCGCTGCCTGTATTCCCGTGAACAACGAATTGTAGACCTTGGCTTCGGTAACGCTGCAAATAACGTTCAATAGTACGCCTGGATTTATTGAGGAGCTTAGCGGCATTAGCTATCGTAATTTTACGCTCTGCCACTTTAGCAATGATATCAACTGTTAATTGAGCTTTAGAATTCAAAACAATCACCCTTAGCGCTCCTCAAATGCTTATACAAAACATTCAAAGAACACGGTTAAAGATAACCGTCAATTTCCCTTGGTAATTAGCGACTACGACAAAGTCGCGTGGTAATTAAAGTACGACAAAATCGCTTGGTGTTAACAGAGTAAGGTATACTAGCTCATATCTGATCTTATAGTTTAAGTGAACAAGTTTAGACTTCATCAGACAGACTTTTATGAGCGATCAAGAGACGCTCACAGTAATCTAGTCCTATTGGCTCAAGTCTACACAGCGGACGTTTCGCTAACTCATTTATGCCCCCAAATGAGTTAGGAAACCTAAATCCTGAGGGGCAACTTTGAGCGAACAACAGACCTTTTTGGATACTCCATAGAGCAATATAATTGCTGCAAAACAGACTTTTGTGTCGTTTATTTCTACAAAAAACGTTGAGGAAATGCCTTACCAAGCGAACTTAAATTAAGTTTATAACCATTACTCATTTATACAACACTCTGATGTTAAGTATTCTATAACGCTCTCAAGTGCACCACATTCAAGAGAGCAAAATAGCGTCCTACCTTCCCTACGTTGTTTAACTAGTTTAGCCGACACTAATGCGGAAATATGGTGGGTTAAAGTAGAAGCTGGAATGTTTACTTTTTCTTGAATATCACCAACAGGGATACCTGTATAGCCCGCTTTAGTGATCTCTTTATACACTGTTAATCGCACTGGGTGCCCTAATTCTTTTAAAACTTTCGCTACGGTTTCTAATTCCACTACTGCTCCAGAAATTGTCTTTTGATGCAGCTATAAAATAAACTTTTTTACTCATCTAAGCCAGATAAATTCCACATTACTAATTTTTTCGAAATATCTATTGATCTTAATTTATATTTCGAATATTCTAGTATTGTCAAATTAATTGGAGAGTATCATGTCTACAGAATTTATGAATATGGCTCAGGAAACATTAAACATGTTTATGTTCTTAGCTGTTGAATTAACCATACTATATATCGTTATCAGTTATGCCGTTGGTGTACTACAAGAGTACGTTAGCAAAGAAAGAGTACAGGCGCTTTTAGCCTCTAAAAACGGACGAGGATACTTTATCGCTGCTGCTTTAGGGGCGATTACCCCTTTTTGTTCTTGTTCGACAATACCGTTTTTAAAAGGACTTTTAAAAGCACGAGCAGGTTTTGGCCCTACAATTGTATTTTTATTATCTAGTCCGCTATTAAACCCTATTATTATAGGTATTCTCGCGGTTACCTTTAGTGTTCAATTAGCCGTTTTTTACTTTGCAATTGCTATGGCGGTGTCTATTAGCGCTGGTGTTTTATTAGAAAAGCTTGGTTTTGAAAAGTACGTCCGTCCAGAAGCTTACGAAGAAGAAAAGAAAACGTGTGGCTCGTCGTGTAGCACAAAAACAGAACAGCAACCTGTTGTCGTCGAAAAACCTAATCGTTGGGTAAAAATTTGGCAATCTACCTGGAAAGATTTTAAACAAACGTTGCCGTATTTACTGGTCGGTATATCTGTTGGTGCGATTATCTATGGTTTTGTTCCTACAGAGTTAATCGTTAAATATGCTGGTGAAAACAAATGGTATGCCATCCCTATTGCCGCCGTTATTGGTATTCCACTATACATTAGAGCATCAGCCATCATACCTTTAAGTGCAGGCTTAGTTAAAAAAGGCATGGCGATGGGGTCGGTAATGGCACTCATCATTGGTAGTGCAGGTGCAAGTTTAACGGAAGTTATCTTGTTAAGGTCTATATTCAAAAAGCAAATGATCGCAGCGTTTTTAACTGTGGTATTAGGTATGGCGATGACAGCTGGTTACCTATATTCGATAGTATTTTAACGATTTGTAAGGTGAATATGATGAATAAAGTATTTGATGTTGTAGTTATCGGCGCTGGTCCTGTTGGTATCGCAGCGGCGGCACATGCTAAAAATAATGGTTTAACACCACTGGTATTGGAAAAGGGCAACTCAGTAGGTAGTGCTATAAACGAGTGGGGGCACGTTCGTTTATTTACTAAGTGGTCTTACGTTGTTGATAAAGAAGTGGACAAGATTTTAAACAATCAAGGTTGGGAAAAACCATGCTTTGATGAGATCCCAACAGGTAAGGAGTTATTAGACTCTTACCTAATTCCAGCTGCCAAAAGTGCAGAGTTATCACAGCACATTAGCTATAACGCGGAAGTTATTGCCATTGCTAAAGAAGGCCATAGTAAACACACTACGCAAGATAGGGATAAGATGAATTTTGTTATCCACTATCGGGATGCTGAGCAAGATGTGCATATTGTTACGGCAAAAGCAGTCATTGATGCCTCAGGCACTTGGTCGTCACCAAACCCTATCGGTAGAGACGGCTTACCTGTGCCTGGTGAAATAAAACACAGTGATGCAATTAAATACGGTATTCCAGATGTATTAAACACTGAACGTGAACATTACCAAGGAAAAACAACCTTATTAATTGGTGGTGGGCACTCGGCAATGAATGTTGGTTTAAACCTGATTGAATTGCAAAGTAGCTCACCTGGCACCAAAGTATATTGGGGATTAAGAGGTGAAAACTTAGATAAACTGCTAGGTGGTGGTATAAATGATAAGGTGCCTGCTCGTCGTAAACTTGGTTTGGCTGCTCAAAGCGCGATAGACAGCGGTAAATTAACCTTGTTGCCAGGGTTAACAGTGAGACGTATTAGCCGTGTAGAGCAAGGCCTAAAAGTAGAAATAACATCAAATGGATGTAACTCTCATATTTATGTCGACAAGATAATAGTCGCGACGGGTTTCAGACCAAACACCCAGATATTGAGTGAAATTAGGTTAAATCTAGATGAAGTTGTGGAAGCGCCACGAGGCATCGCCAATATGGTCGACCCTAATGCGCATCAATGTGGTGCAGTTCCAGGTCATGGTGCTAAGGAGTTAGCTCATATTGACAGTAACTTCTATATTGTGGGTATGAAGTCTTATGGTCGAGCGCCGTCATTTTTGATGTTACATGGTTACGAACAGGTGCGCTCAATCACAGCTAAATTAGCAGGAGATGACGAAGCTGCAAATGAAATGCGTTTAACGTTTCCAGATAGTGATACCAACAAATAACGGTGTTGTTAACGAAATGAAACTATTTCGCCATTAGTTTTATGTGGTACTCACTTGATGTTTGATGTAACAAGTTAGTGCCATAAATCATAGTAGGTAAACAATGAAAAACAGTGTTCCCAACCATGTCATTCAAGATTTAGCCGAGTGGGCTATTATGCACGGCGTTGCTTTTCGTCAAGCGGACAATACCGCAAGGCATTGCCCTTTCAGTATTGCTCCTATTGCCATTGAAGCAAGTGTATTTAACTATTTAAAAAAAGTGATCCCAATTGTCAGTAAGTTAATTAATAACCTTTCTGAAGATCACGATTTTTTACAATCATCTTTGATTAACTTGGCAGAAGCAGAGCCGTTTTTTGCTCGTTTACTCTCTTTATATCAACAAGGGCATGGAACCGCTGAAAACAGAAAGTTTCCAAAACGCCAACCTTTGTTATTGATGCGAACTGACTTTATGGATGACAGAGTACATGGAGCCAAAGTGATTGAGTTTAATGGTATAGCCGCAGGGATGGCACCGTTTGGTCAACGAGCGAGTGAATTACATGCTTATGTAAAAAACCAGTGGCCTGATACTTACTCCCAATTCACCGAAAGTGACGGAGGCAAGCCTGTTAACAATTTGGGCTTGGAACAGATGGCGTTAGGCATCAGCCGAGCCGCGAAGGATATAAAAGCGCATTTTAATGAATCAGGGGCAGCGCTTTTTGTAATGGTGGTGCAGGAAAACGAAGATAATGTCTATGACCAACATTTACTGGAGTTAGAACTTAAAAAGCTAGGTGTTAAGACGGTACGACGTACTTTTGAGCAACTTAACAGTGAATTAAGCTCAGGAGAAAATGGTCGGCTAATATTGAAAGAACACGGCGGGGTTGATGTTGTTTACCTTCGTGCAGGTTATCAATTTGAAGACTATTGTGCGCCTGAGTTAGACGAGGACATCTGTTGCCATACTTTGAGTCAAGTACGACTATTTATAGAGCAGCATTATGTTGCGATGAATGCGACTATCAGCCAACAGCTTGCCACGAGTAAATCTGTACAGTTATTACTAACCCAAATGCCAGAAGTTGAATATCAACGTTGGGGACTCACTTTAACAGAGGCTAAGCTGGTTAAAAGTGTTTTAGCTGATATGAAGCCGCTTAATAAAGAGACGATAGCTTGGTTTAACTCTCAAGCGACAAAGTCAGATTGGGTGTTAAAAAATCAGGGTGAAGGCGGTGGTCATTGTATTTTTGGCGATGACATCACTCAAAAATTACTGGAAATACCAGAACAAGATCACAGCGCGTGGGCATTTATGAAAAGGCTATTCCCGCACGAGCGAGAAAAGGTAGCCTTAGCCATTAGAAATACCGAACAAACTTCTATAAATGATTTAGTAAGTGAGATAGGTTTATTCTCGGTGTTTTATAAAGGGCAACCAGCAACCGATTTTGAAGGTTATGCTGGGTATTTAATCCGCAGTAAACCAGCCAGTGAAAACGAAGGTGGCATTCATAGTGGCATGGGAATACTAGATTCTTTGGTTTTAATGAATGATTAAATTAAAATTACTCGGTTAAGCTCTACAAAAAATAAAAACGCCCACAAATTAAAAAAATGTGGGCGTTTAAATACTTACTTTTAACAACGTAACTAAGCTATTTCTGTTTGATAACGGTTCATTAAGTTGCCTAAGTATGTGTCCTCAGACAAATAAAAGTCTTTAAATTTCTCAATAAAGTTCTCTGATACTGATTTAGTAGGGATCTCCGTAGCCAAGATGGCTGATTGCCACGCTTTTACTTTTGGAAACCCTTTGATGAAGTCATAACCTGTATTTTTTTCAATGATAGCAGACCTATGTAACAACGGCAGCCATGCTATATCCACATTGCTTAACTGTTGGCCTTTGAAATATGGACCATCACTCAATACAGACTCCGCCTTTTGAAATGCTTTTGCGAGTTTGGCTGATTTTTCATCAAGGGTTTCTTTGTCTGTACTTCTCATGGCGGGACATTGTACTAAATAATGTTTAGGCGCTTGATAGCTCCAAGCTCTATCTTTTGCACTTTGCTCTGGTGAAACATCGTTTTCTAACGGTGCGGTCACTTCATCTATGTACACTACGACTGCATCAGATTCAAATAATACGTCTTTAGATTCTGTGATTAAGATTGGAACCTGGCCGTTAGGTGAAATATCCAAAAACCACTGAGGCTTATTATCTAAGCTAATAAACTCAATTTCATAAGGTAGTTCTTTAGCTTCTAGTAAAGCTGTAACACGTTGAACAAATGGGCAGATTGTCAAACTAACTAATTTAATCATAATAGGTTCTTCAGTACATAATTTTTAAGTTTAATCTATAAGACGAAAAAAATAGCCAAAATACGAAAAAGCGAAAATATTATTTTTATAGTGGTAATGAGTAGATATATAACAACAAACTCATTATATTATTAAAGGATTGCCCCCATAAACTTTATGTTGTTCACATTTTTGCTTTTACCCAAGCAGGATAATACTTTTCAATTATGTACTTCGAGACAGGTTCAATGACAAACTCCTAGTGAGTAGCGCAGAACAATTGAGTTTTTGTCAAACGGAAAATCTTAATGACTTAGGGTGAATGTCTGTTTTGATATAGCTGCAAGCGAAATATAGATATATGTGTATGACTCGAATTGACACAAAGCCTCCATTCTAGCTAACACGTAGTTGTCCAGAAATGAGTTGGGCGAACGTCTGCTTTTGCAATATGATTTAATATATTAAGTTGCTGTTGAACGGCAGAGTTTGGCACATATGCGACTGTCAGATTTGATAGAGTTCTATTATTCGAATCTGACAGATCAAGTTAAGACTTATTCAAGTAAGGCGATTATTCACACCGCGCCCAAAGCTTGGCTAAATAGCCAAGCTTTTTTTGTTTGTTTTTCAGGCTCTTCCGGTTTAGTAAGCTGAACTTAAATCATTTCTTACTTTTTAAGCTTTTAGGTTCAGGGGTTGAAAAATTTAGGGTGCCCGTATGATTTATACCAATTCGCTTAATTAAGTGATCTATTTTGAGGCGAGAAAATCTTGTCGATAACCAGGCAAAAATTTTGCTATTTAGTTGTTCTAAATAAGAAATTTTTAACGCAGTTAGCGTCAGATTTACTCCTTCAAATTGAGCAAGTATTAAGACTAATTGGTATTACCCTTGGATCAGACATGTGTATCCAAGAGTAAAGCTTGCCTTTACAAGGCTGGACTGTGCCCAGTAACGCAGACTCTCAATTTGCGGAAGAGCCCTACTAGCGTCAGCAGAGAGAGCAGGTAGACAGGCATGCTTCCGCCACTTTTGCTCTTTGGTTCAGTGACCCCTGACTCTTTATCTGTATTGTCTTTGTTGACGCCAGCTTTTGTCGTGTTGACGTTAAGGATAACATTGCTTGGCTCTGAATAACTCATGCCATCAAACACTCGATACTGAAAGTTTACTTCATAAGTAGCATCATTTTCTGGGGTGTAAGACATCAGCCCCGTATTACTATTTATCTCGACCGCACCTTTATCTGGTTGTGAAAGCAATTCGTAAGTAAGTGGGTCAGAATCAGCATCCTTAGCCAAAAGCGGGATGTCAGCCACTCCAGATTGATTGACCTCGAATTCGACTGGCGGTGCCTGCGGCGTCGTATTCGTATGGTTTACAGTGATGACTTTTTCAATGTGTAGACCATGTTCATTACTCACATTCACACTAAACATTGCAGGCTCTAACGTTGAAGTCGATGGTGTATATGTAAATTCCCCTGTTGCTGTATTACTGAAGACAAACTCACCTGAAGCCGGTGCGCTAGTCACTCCGAATTGAAGAGCAGTATTTTCATCTGTGCCTGATAATGACAATGTGCCAATAAGTGGAGTACGCCAGTGGGCAGAAAGTGAACTAGATTCAATAAGAAGTGGAGTTCCTTCAATATTAATAGAGACTAAGAC
>NZ_JABWPQ010000028.1:0-73851 GCF_013366255.1 Pseudoalteromonas sp. McH1-7
CAAACTGTGAGCGCTTGTTGGCTTAGTAAAACTCACATTCTCAATTCTCGAATTTCTTAAAGCTGCATTTACAGCGCTTTGTTGTGCGCGATAACCCGGTTTTAGTGTAGAGCTACGCTCAAGTGCTAAAAAATAACCTATCGATACACGCTTTTGACCAAAGTGATGGAAGTGCTTTTATACATTTTTACTTTACGTCCTCAGTTTGGATATTAATAGTGTGATGGGTGGCAGGATATTATTTGATGGGTGTCAGGATATTATCATCTTACTTTACGTCCTCAGCTTGGATATTAATAGTGTGATGGGTGTCAGGATATTAATAGTGTGGGCAGCATCTGGAAGGCATGTTGTAACTAATATAAGTCAGTGGATTGCTAATAACTCAGCTATTGGTAACGTCGTAGTCTCAGGTAATGTAACTAATCTAGGGCGTAAACTATTAGCACTGGTCGAGTTAGAAACTTACTCATAACAAGCGTTTTATAGTGACTCGCAATGTTCGGCAGCTTCGTTTCGCTCAAGTATAGCCAAGCGCTGTTCACACCTTAACTTGCTTGTTTGCCCATAGAAGTTTTTATACGAAGTCCGTCTAATACAGCCGACGTCCTAAAACGTTTCTGTCTAAATACAAGTTAGGTGAGCACCTGTTGCTGCAATTGGATTTAAGATATGACATTGCTGTTGAATGGCCGAGTTTGGCACTTATATCTGATTAAGCCCTAGTAGATAAAGTTAAGACTTATTATCCTTCAGAATGAAGATGAGTAATTAGGATCAAGCCAAGGCTTGACCCTAATTCTTTTAGTGTTGTGGCTGTGGTGGGAAGTTTGCCAGTAACTCCGAGATGGTTTTGTTTATTGACTCTGTTCTTTTTTCTGGTGACTGGTGGCTACGTAAACGGCCTTCTTTCGCACCGCGCCATATCAGCTGGTTGGACGCTTTATCTATCATGTCTACAACTAATGTGCCCACTTCATACTCACGGGTTGTAGTTTGTGTTTGCCAGCCAAATCCCCAATAATTCCAACGCGCACCATAGGTGGTGTGTAAAGAGTCTGATTCAATTTTGGTATCCACTGAAGCATGGTAATTAACCAATAAGTCAGCCGACTGCGGATCGGTAAGGGTGAAACCCTGTTTACTCATTTCTTGTTGAATGGCACTGCGGATCCGCTTTTCCATTAAGTCATTCACTTGATACTCACGGCCTTCATTTTTCAGATCGGCTTCGGGCGACCAGGCATAGGTTTTGTAGTTAGCGAATTGTACAGACTTGTCATAATCCCAATCAGGGGTTTTGGCGCAGGCCGCTAACATTAACACCAAAGCGGCGATAACAATATTCTTAAACATGTGTCTTTACTCCTTAGTGGGATGTTTACTCTACCTTAACGTGTTGAGCTGTTAATTGATAGAGACAAAGCATCCCATGATCATAGCCTCTAAGACCTTAACTTGGAATTAATGTTCCACCTCTATCCAATCTTTTTCGTCTACCCAGTTTTGGCTTCCATGTGCAACACTTCGGATAGGTACCAAGTAGTCACAGCTGATCTGTGGTTTAACCGAAGCAAAAATAGGTACAAACCCAAAGCTTAGCGCAGTTTCGATGATGGCTTTTTGGTTTTGTGGGTCTATATCTGCGGCTTCATCTATGTAAATAGGGATACGATACATCGCTTGCTCTTGATCAGATAATAGGTAGCGAATAAATAGCATGCCACATAAAAGTTTGATTGTGATCCGAGTACCGTTTGAACCTGCCGAGTCAATTTTATCAAAGTGCTCGGTTTCACCCGCACGGTTGACGACTTCAAAGCGAATATCAAAGAGATCGGTGAGTGTCAATCCCGCTTTATCACTTGCAAGTTTAATGATGTGATCTTTCGCCTCGTTAACCGATTTTTCTGAGCTCGGCTGCTCGCTCAGTAGGTCTAAGCTTTCGCCTTTTTCGTATAAATCCGACGTGCTAATAATAGTATCTATGCTATCGACTAACATTTTACGAGGGATCACATTGATCTTAAACGCCTGCAAGTTAGAGATCCGATGCTGGCTTATACCTTTATTAAAACTGTTCATTTCACGACGTAAGCGCTCTAAGTCTTGACGCAGTCCTTTGATGGTTGCAGCCACCTCAGTGAGCGCGACACGTGCTTGTTTATCGACGGCATCTCGCTCGTTATCGAGGTTGTGATACGCGCTGATCAGTTTTTGGTACTTAGTGTTAGCGTCAGATTCGTTTTCAAACTTAGTGATCCCCGCATTGTAGATATGCAAGTAGGTATTACGCACGTTAACGTCTAAGTTTCTAAGTTCATTACATTCTTTGTTAAACTGATGGATCACCTCTGACAGGTTATCAAAATCCAGCGTAATTTCGATTTCGTACGGTGCCAACTTACCCGAATATAGGTCTAGTGTGTGGTCGATACGCTCTGACTTGACTTGCTTTAGGCGGTCGGCTTGGCGCACCAACAAGTCTTGCTTGCTTTTAATGATAGAGCGGCGGTCTGAAATTGAACCAGCATTACGTTGAATATCATGTAAATATTCATCAACTTGCTCTCGTTCCATCTCTAGCTGCTCTTTGAGGGCTTGTTGAGCATCGACCGATTGCAACATGGTTTGATATTGCTCAAAGCGTTTCATGGCTGCTTCGGTAGCCATGAGCTCATCATAAAGCGCATCACGTTCTTTTTGCTTTTCAGCGACGTTTGCAGCTACTTCACGCTGTTGCTTTAAGTCATTAAGCGATTGTTGCAGTGACTCTAGCTGTGCTTGCAGCTGGGCTTTATTCTCACCGCTTTGCATTTGCACTGGACTGAGCTTTTTCAACTTAACAGTAGCGCCAGGTACTTTAAGCTCTCCACCTTGAACTGATTTAGACAGTGACTCTAAAAACGCGCCAAAGGCATCTTCGTCGGTGATGCTAATTTCACCCTGAGAGGTGGTTGAAAACGATAACAAATCTGGATTTAAAATTCGTGATATCTCTTCTACTTCTTTTAAAGACAGATCTTCACGCATACGAGTAAACAAGTTGAACTCAAGATTCTTGAGTTGCAGTTTTAAACTCTTAATTTGCTTTTGCGTTTCGTTGATACGGAAATCAAGAGTATGTAGGCTTTGCCCCTGTGCACTATTGATAGAGAAGGAAAGTTGCTCATATTCCTTTTTCAACAGCGTTAAATTGGTTTTAAGCGTTGCATGATTGGTCAGTTCAAATTCACGTTTTAACGCGTGGAAATCGGTAAACCATTGCTCTATTTGGGTTTGCTTACGCTCGATATCGCGAGACTGTTGGACGTACAGCTGCTGCTTAGACTCAAATTCACGCTTCTCTGCTTCGATATCTTCCAGCTGTGTTGCTAATTCCGCAATTTGCTCGTTGTGATAGTTATCATATTCGACCAAAGCTAAATCGAGTTTTGGTGCGTATGCCGCCAATTTACCTTTTAACACAGCCTCATTTTCAAGCATTTTCTCAAGGGCTGAAATTGGCTCTTGCATTGACTCCAGCGCATTTAGCTCACGGCGAGCGCGGTTGACCTTATCAAAAGCGCGACGCCAGACTTCATAAAAGTCGACTTTCGAGTTCGACATATGGCGTTCGAACACCTTGAGCATAAAGCGTTTTACGTCTTGCGCGCCGAGTTTATGCAGATTCAAAATACGGCGGAATATTTCTTTATATACAGGCGCATCTTGGACATTATTCAGTGGGATCATCTTCAGGTTGATATCACCATCAAATGGCGTGGCTCCGCCTGTGAGTAGGGCATTGAGTTCTTGTGCTTTTAGCTCTACAGGTTTTAGCTGCTTTTCCTGCAAATGATTAAATAGCTTAGTGTACTTGATGATACTTTTACCTTGGGTGTAATCATCAAGATTCAGCTTGCCTTGATAGCAAAAAAACTGGTGTGCGTAACCGGCAATTTTGCCAAGGCCTGCAACGCCAATAACGACATCGCCGTGAGGGAGGTTAGCTTCTAGCAGAATATAGGATTGATCTGACGAAAAATAGAACTTACGCGTTTCCTCTAAATCGTGACCGTCCCACTCTGTCAGCCTTAAATCGTTGATAAGTGGGAACTGCAAGGCATTGATCACTGAGCTTTTACCAGTGTTATTAGGCGCACAGATAGATGCACTTTTATCCAGAGGAATGACACACTTCGCATATCCGGCGGTATTTAATAATGCTAGTTTACTTAAGCCGTACAACTGCTCGCTCATAGCTCGTCCTCAATATCATATTGTTCTTCGTTTACTTCCATTAGCGCGTCAATGTAGCGATAAATCGGTGCAAGTAGCATAAAGCCTTGCTCAACCTCACGGGCAAGACCCAGTCTTACCATACGCAAAAATACGTCCTTTCTAAGATCTGAACCCGAAAAAATCTCAAGCTGATCAAACAGGTGCTTATTGAGTTGTACTATGGTCTGCATTAGCTCCAAATCACAGCTTTCATCAAATAGTACGCGAAGCGGATCTTTACCTTGGTTGGCGTAGTGCTCGATCAAGATATAAATGGTTAGGGCAATCGCCCGGGAGATTTTCCCCATATTTGGCGTGCTTTCATCACTTGCAAGGTAATAAAAGCCTCTAGCATCATGTTGTAAGTCATGGCCTAGTGCAGCAAATAACGCTTGATAGCTTTCTATTTGCTGGTCTAGCTCTTGCCAAAGAGTCGTGTCTTGTTCGCTAATGTGATACCCGCTCACCAGTTTCTTGTTGATGGCTTGGAGCTCATTGAGCATATCTAAATTAATTGTTGTCATCATGCTAATCTTGTTTTGCTTTGGCACTAAATGGATATAAAGAAAAAGTATGTGATGCGATAGTGATCTTACTTTTTTGCTGCTCCTGACTTAAGGTCAAATCTGATTCGTTGATCAGCTTTTGATAAAGGAATAGCATTTCGTCTGCTTCAAGATCAGGATAGCTATCGCTTAAAAAGCCCAGAAGTGCTTGGCGCTTTTTACCTGTTTGTTGAAATCTTGTTTTTACTGCATGGTAATCTGGGATGGTTGGGCTTTGATATGCAGGTACATCGTCGTGATCGGGCAGCTGATACTCTTCATGCTCAAATTCAACAAGACTTGCCATATAAGCCACCATGTGACGCTTTTGCCCAAGATTAAAACGTTGAATATCTGAAACAAATTCTGGTTGAACTGGTGAAAGTAACCGGTCAACGCCGCGTTTTCTAATTTGTCCAAGGACTTTAGAGGCTTGTCTTGTAATGAGTGTATTACGGCGCAGCTCCTCTCTCAGTGGCATTAGTAGGTCGGCGCTGCGGCTTAAGCTCTCTCTACCAATGAGGTGCATATCTAAAATTCGTGTTCTGAGTTGCTCCAGCATACGTTTATCTGCAGCGCCACGGCCCAATTGTTCAATCTCGTCAATTTGTTCACTGACCTGAAGCTCTATCTGATCAAAGCAGCGTTGGAACGGGCCATGAATATCGACCATTTCCAACATCGGCTCGATATATTCGTCAAACGCTTCCAATACCGCTTTATACCTCATGCCAAGAGACAGCGTGGAGGTGTCAGACTTAGCTTGTTCAACCAAGTTCATGATAGCGCTTTCGTTATGTTCGAACAGCTTAACAATTTTACGAACGCGTTCGTCCATAATTCGACTAAAACGGCGTAGTTCAGAGTAGTCGGCTTCTTCACCAGCTTGCGCTATGCGGTTGCCCAGACGTTCTAGGTCTTTTATCAAAACGGTAATTTCTTCCGCTAAGCCTAGGCTCTCTTCTTGCAGTAAAAAGCTTGCAAAATCAGCAATCGCCCGATTGATCTCCAGCTGGGAAGACTTTGCTAGTGGAATAATTATTTCTTGTTGGAGTAATCGATTGGTTTCTTTATAAATTCGCTCACTAGACCAGCTAGGGTTTTTCTGTTTTAGGGTGTTTTGTACATCTTTAAGACTGAAATCAGCGAGCTTAAATCGTTTAAAAAGTAGCTCCAATACGCTCCAGTGCTCATTTATGGTATTTAATAATTTTTTTGCTGGGATCATAACTTTCCAGTAGGTAATAGAGAAGTTACATTACTACTTCATCAATTTGTCACAAAATGTTTATCGTACGTAGCATGGGAACTATGATGGTGCTAGAATCCGCCGCGAAAACGAACCCACCCTTTGTTACATTTAATTACAGGTTGTTTACGCATTATGGTTACGCCCATTATTCTAACCCTGATAGCCATCGCTTTTATACTGATCGTTATAGAAGATATTATTCATGTAAACAAGGCCAAAACCACGCTTTTTTTTGGTACTTTATGTTGGATTATCGCCTTTATCTCTCCAATTCATGGTCAAAGCCCAGAAATTGTACAAATTGAGCTAGATCATAACATCCTAGAAATTGCCACATTATGGCTGTTTTTGATGGCGGCGATGACATTTGTTGCCTACCTAAACTCTAAAGGATTCATCCAAAATATTGTTCACCGGATCATGCCAACCCATATTAGCGAACGCAAGCTAATGTTTTTAGTTGGTGCCTTTGCATTTGTGTTTTCTTCAATATCGGACAATATTACCGCGACGCTTATTTCATTAGCTGTAGTCATGTCTTTAAAACTAGACCCGAAAAAGCTAATAAAATATGCGACCTTAATTATATTTAGTGTTAACTCCGGCGGCGTGTCTTTGATCACTGGGGATGTTACTACTTTGATGATATTTTTGGCCGACAAAGTCACAATCCCTGATCTTTTATTGCTGATCATGCCGTCTATGTTGAGTGTATTCGTGCTGGCTGCCATGCTTTCTATTGGTATGAATGAAAAAATTACCTTTGAAAAGGCTGAATTACGCAGAATTGAAAAGACCGACATTACCATTGCACTTATTTTCTTATCGACGATTTTCGCAACATTGTTCTTGAGCGTTCAATACCATGTACCGCCAATGTTGACTTTCCTATTTGGCCTGTCCTTGATGTTTTTAATGGCACAATTTTTAATGCGCAAAAAGGACGTGAATAAAAAAATCATCGACTATATTCGTGAAATTGAATACGACACCTTGTTGTTCTTTGTTGGTGTATTGCTCTTAGTTGGTGCGTTAAAAGAGGTTGGTGTACTGTCTAAGTTTACTGATTTATATCTATACCTTGCGCCAGAGTATGCAAACTATTTGGTTGGTTTGATGAGTGCTGCGGTCGATAACGTGCCATTAACCGCTGCATTATTAAAAGCAGATATTACCATGACCCCTTCACAGTGGTTGACTTTTACCTATGCAACAGGGGTAGGTGGTTCCATGCTTATCATCGGCTCTGCGGCAGGGATCATTGCGATGAGTAAGGTCAAAGCGTTGACTTTTTCAAGTTATCTCAAAATGAGCTTCTATCTACTTATTGCTTACACTGTCGGCTATAGTGGGGCATATTTCGCAGGCCAACTTATTTAGCTTGAACCACATATATTTTCACCCTTTTGGGACAAGTTTTTTATAAATTACTTGACACCTAGACGGCTAAAAGATAATTTTCCCACATCGCCCGCACTTATTGCGGGCTTTTATTTTGCTTTTATTCATATTTGCAAAGGCAAAATAAACAGAAGAGGCGCGATGCTTAGGTAGTTAGTGTGAGGTGACGAGACCAATGACCACTAGTGAGGGAAGTATTCGCCGAGGAGAAGCGTTGCTCGTCGCGACGATTCTTCGGTTTACGAGGCTGAATCCTCGGAACTGTCACCGTATTGGTGGAGAGCTTCTGGCAAAGGTCATTTCAAGCGTTCGTCTTTCTAGAAATCCCATGCCGAGTTCTCCTTATAAAATTTGACTGTGCCATCGGTCGAGAGGAGAGAAAATGAATTCGCAGTATGTTGTAGCCAAATTTGGCGGTACCAGTGTCGCTGACTTTGAAGCTATGTCTCGTTGTGCTCACATTGTTCGTGACAATCCATATATTCGAGTAGTGGTTGTTAGCGCATGTGCTGGCGTAACCAATCACCTTGTAACGCTAACTCAACAAAAGGAAGATGAAGCCGGGCGCAAAGCAGTTGTTGCAGCGGTTGAAAACATACAGCAAGCGATTATCGACAAAGTATCTTTGGATGCTGACCTTGCTGAAGGTTACAAACAAACATTTTCTGAATTTGAGAGTTTAGCCAGTTTGCCTGCATTGAGTCGGCAACAATGTGATGAGGTGCTGAGTTTTGGCGAGCGTTTTTCTTCCTACCTGTTCACGCAAATTTTAAGAAACCACAATGTCAAAGCATCTCGTTTTGATGTTAGAAAAGTACTCAAAACTGATAATCAATTTGGTAAAGCGAATCCTAATGTAGCTGCCACACGTGAAGCTGCGAAGGCTAACCTTGTTAATTTGCTGGATGATAGTGTTCAGGTAACGCAAGGCTTTATTGGCTGCGACCAATACGGTCAAACAACCACACTAGGTCGTGGTGGTTCGGATTACAGTGCTGCACTGTTAGCAGAAGCGATAGATGCTTCTAGTGTGCATATTTGGACCGACGTAATTGGTATCTTTAGCACAGACCCTCGCTTGTGTGAAAAAGCGAGGCCAATTCCTCGTTTGAGTTTTGATGAAGCTGCTGAAATGGCGACATTTGGTGCAAAAGTGCTACACCCAGCAACTATTTTACCTGCCAGCCGCAAAGGGATCTCAGTGTTTGTCGGGTCGAGCCGCGATCCACAAGCAGGAGGAACTTGGATTGAAAAAGAAAAAACTGCTCAAGCGGGGATCCGTGCAGTAACTCAACGTAAGAACCAGATCTTACTGACACTGAAAAGTCCCGAGATGCTATTGGCAAGTGGTTTTTTAGCTCGTATTTTTACAATCTTAAGTAACTACAACATTTCGGTTGATTTGGTCACTACTTCAGAGATAAGCGTTGCGCTGACGCTTGATAATGCCCCAAACGCATCTCGTCCAGAGCTGGAGCAAGCGTGCCTAGATGAGCTAGGGGAGTTTTGTCATGTCACAGTTGAAAACAATCTAACACTAGTTGCAATGATAGGCTCAGAGATCCAGCTCCGACAATGCCAGTTGAATTTAATGGATGTGTTATCTCAGTTTAACATTCGACTAATATGCCATGGTGCAAGCAAGCACAATTTGTGTTTCTTGGTGGAACAGCAGGAGTCTGATCAAGTGGTACAATCAATTCATGCCAAATTATTAGAAGTAGTATAAGTAAATTTATTGCCTGTATTGCACTAATAAAAAAGTTGCAATATTTGCTCAGTGATGGCACTTTATCAACAGGATACTTGGGAGTGCCATTATGAATTATAAAGACGTCTACGAGTTCTGGTTTGTTGAATGTACAGAAGCTGATTGGTGGAAAAAGTCAGCAGATTTTGATCGCATCATCAAAAATCGCTTTGGTATCCTTCATCATATGGCGCAGCAGGGAGAACTTTCAAGTTGGCGTACATCGCCCGTTGGGGCACTGTGTGAAATCATTATATTAGATCAATTCTCCCGCAATATCTTTAGGAATACTCCAGAAGCGTTTGCCAGCGATCCATTAGCATTATGCTTAACTCAACATGCTATCGAAAAAGGCTATCACCAACAACTTAATGACACTGAATTAATGTTTTTATATATGCCACTAATGCACAGTGAAAGCGCGAGCATACATACATTAGCACAGCAATATTTTAAACCTTTGCCCAATTACGACTTTGAATTGGCGCACAAACGTATAATCGACAGGTTTGGACGCTATCCGCATCGCAATGAAATTTTAAAGCGAGCATCAACCGAGGCCGAGCTAGCCTTTCTCAATACACCAAACTCGAGTTTTTAAGCTCAACCCCATTACACTCGCATTTTTAATGGAAGTACGTATAATCAGCCGTCTACAAAAATAATGATTGATTTAAGACATGGCTCATACGCGCGATGGATTTCAAAGC
Organism: Pseudoalteromonas sp. McH1-7; assembly: GCF_013366255.1. NCBI lineage: Bacteria > Pseudomonadati > Pseudomonadota > Gammaproteobacteria > Alteromonadales > Pseudoalteromonadaceae > Pseudoalteromonas > Pseudoalteromonas sp. McH1-7. The sequence continues at coordinate 9,922 of NZ_JABWPQ010000028.1, forward strand.
CGCCTTGGCTTTGTGTTGGCAGCAGCTGGTGCGGCTGTTGGACTTGGAAATATTTGGGGTTTCCCGACTCAGGCTGCAAACCATGGGGGCGGCGCCTTTTTGTTGGTTTACTTTGCGGTAATTTTTCTACTCGCATTACCTGCGCTTTATACTGAGCTGTATTTAGGCCACCAGGCGCAAGCAAACCCAGTTAAAGCACTCAAAACTGCATGGCGTGAGCGCAGCCCAAAGGTTGGCGCTGCAGCCGGTTATATCGGTCTTGGCGGTGCTATCGTGATGTTAAGCTTCTACTCTATTGTGGCAGGGTGGATGTTGTCTCATTCTCTTGATCCATTAGCACAAATGGCTGAACTGGATAGTGTGCATGCGTTTCTTAGTGGCGATTCGATACTTAGAAACTTCCTGTTCACACCACTGATGCTACTGCTTACGGCTAGTATTATCCTCAAAGGTGTGAAGTCTGGTATCGAAGCGTGGTCGCGCAGGTTAATGCCACTGTTGCTTTTACTCTTGGTTGGTTTGATAGCGTATATGGCTACGCTTGATGGTGCAGCAGAAGGGTTTCGAACTTATCTTATCCCTGATTTTGCTAAAATTAGCGATCCCGATTTGATCATTGCTGCAATGGGGCAGGCGTTTTTCTCACTATCGCTGGGTGTTGGCTGCATGATGATTTATGGTTCATATTTAAAGCCTAATGAAAATCTTCCCAAGTTGACCTTCAGTGTTGCAATGTTAGATACAAGCGTTGCGTTTTTGGCAGGCTTATTGATTATTCCCGCTATTTTCGTAGCGCAGCAAAATGGCGTTCAAGTTTTTCAAGATGGCAAGTTGATTGGTGAAGGTCGGTTAATTTTTGCGATTTTACCAGAGCTATTTGCGAATATGGGACAAGTTGGATTACTGGTCAGCCTCACCTTTTTTGTACTGATGTCTATTGCTTCAGTTACGTCCACCATTTCTTCTACGGAGATCCCGGTTTCGTTTTTGGTTGAAAACCACGGCTTTAAACGCAAGCAGGCAACTTGGTTGGTCACATTGGTGATTTTTATAGCCTCAAGCACCATTATATTGAACTTTGACTGGTTGTTTGAGCTTGTGATCAGCTTGTTTACTCAGTATCAGTTGCCGCTAATGGGACTTTTTTACTTTGTTACTGTTGGTTGGGTGTGGAAGCGAGGGAATCAACTTCACCTTGAATCTCGTGGTGCACATTACTGGTTTGCGCAGTATGTTAGGTTTGTTTGCCCAATTTTAATGACAGCTGTGTTTATAAACGTGGCGATAGCAAAGTAGTAGTCTTTGTAATCTATAACTAAAAACGGGAAGCAACAGCTTCCCATTTTTATATGTGTAATGCGTCATCTCAATTAAGTGAGCTATTTTCTCGCCTCAAATAGACCACTTAATTAAGAAAATTGGTATAAATTCGCCTTGCCTATAGGATGTAGTTACCTTAGCGGGAGCAGGACGCGGGAGCGGTGTTTTCGCTAAAACTCTATGGCTAGACAAGGAAAAAACTAAGTTGTGCTCTAGCTACAAAGAGTTGGAACATGCCTTATCCAAACCTCAGGTCAGTTAAAAGTCTCGCGGAGAGACAAACTCTCCAGCTTGAATACTTTCATAGGTTCTTTGCGCGAGAGAATCTAGATTACCTAACTCTTTACCCATGGCTGCTAATTGATTCGTTACCGGAATAATGTCTATTTCTTCCACGCCAGATAGCTGGGCAACCCGGGCAAAGGTGTAAGCGTGTTTGTACTTTTCATGTTTATAAAAAATGCTCACAAGCGACGAGTAAACCTCAGGGTTTGGTGTTTCGCCTCGCTTGTTTAACTCTAATACTCGATACAGAATATCGACCGTTTTGTTATCATCTACTTTGGCATAAAACTCAGCTAAGAATAGCTGGATCTCTGCATCATTTTGCACCCTAGGGTCATCCTGCATATTGAGTAGTTTGTTCATGGCAGCACGATCATTATTTCTGGACCATTGGTAGTAGAGTAACCCAGGGTGGTTACTATTTTTTGTTTCCTGGTAGATGCGGGTCATTTCTTTTAATGCTGTAAGGTGTCCCTCAACGCGTGAGGTCGTCTTTTCTTTTAATTTGATATGTTCAATTTTGGCAGCGAGCGCAACACATTGGTTGTAGCGTTCCAAATCTTTCAATAATTTATACTTGTTATCGTCGGTAGGAGACTTGTATTCATGATAACGGGCATAAATCACTTCTGCACGTTCATCTTTACAATGACTATCCTTATTTAAATCCTCACAAAACCCGGGTGTTTCACTACACACTTGTTTCAAGGTTAAGGTATCGTCGCAACCAGCCAATAGTAATGCTGCAAAAACTAGCGACTTTTTAAACGCCATAGTTTGACCTCAATGATTTTTTATAATTATAGGCTTTGCAGCCCAAATAAACAGGGTAGAGCTAATGGTCGACTAGTTTAGCGCAATGAATTGTTCGGTAACAGTGGAGAATCGCGACAGTTTAAATTAGAATAGCTGTGCCCAAAAGGGCTATCCGTTCAAAGAAAATTGTTTATTAGGCAGAAAAAATGACCTTATCTCACGAGCAAGAATATCAAAATAGCTGGCAAGAGCGTCAAGATTATGCAGAAAGCATGCAACCCCTAATCGGTCGTCTATACCGTAACAAAGGCGTTGAAATCTCTGTATACGGTCGTCCTCTTGTAAGTGCAAGCACCATTGATGTTATCAAAGCACACAAAACAGTAGCGCGTTTTGAAGAGCGTAAACTACGTCTTCGTGAAAGCTTTCCATTCTTAGAAGTGATCAGCAAAATGGAATTAGCACCGGGTCGCGTTGACCTTGGTAAGCTAGCTTATGCCTACATTTATAAAAATGCAGGTGAAGGACGCTCAATCGAAGAGTTTTTAAATGCAGAACTTGCAGAATTACTAAACCAAGGCGCACGTCCAGAACCTCGCGACGTCGTTCTTTATGGTTTTGGTCGCATTGGCCGTTTATTAGCACGCCTACTTATCGAACGTGGCGGCTCTCACGCTGATTTACGCCTACGTGCAATCGTTGTTCGCGGTGGCCGCGATGGTGATCTTGAGAAACGTGCAAGTTTATTGCGCCGCGACTCAATTCATGGTCCTTTCAATGGTTCAATCACAGTAGACCATGAAAAAGGTGCGATCAAAGCAAACGGTAACTACATTCAAGTTATCTACGCAAACTCACCTGAAGAAGTAGATTACACAAAATACGGTATTGAAAACGCACTTATCGTAGACAATACAGGTGTTTGGAAAGACGAAGATGGCTTAGGTAAACATCTTAAGTCAATCGGTGCGTCTAAAGTGCTACTTACAGCACCAGCTAAAGGTGACATCAAAAACATCGTTTATGGTGTTAACAACTCAGACATCCAATCTGAAGACAAGATTGTATCAGCAGCAAGCTGCACAACTAACGCAATCACACCGGTATTAAAAGCACTTAACGACAAGTTTGGTATTAAGAATGGTCACGTAGAGACTGTTCACTCTTACACTAATGACCAAAACTTGATTGATAACTACCACAAAGCTGAACGTCGTGGTCGTAGTGCGGCATTGAACATGGTTATTACCTCAACGGGTGCTGCTAAAGCGGTTGCTAAAGCACTTCCGGAGCTTGCTGGTAAGCTAACAGGTAATGCAATTCGCGTACCTACACCAAACGTATCAATGGCTATTCTTAACCTTAATTTAGGTAAAGAGACAACAGCTGAAGAGTTAAACGAATTCCTTCGCGAATCTTCACTTTACTCAGAGCTACGCGACCAAATCGATTACACTGCGTCAACAGAAATCGTGTCTACAGACCTTGTAGGCAGCCGTTATGCTGGTGTTGTTGACTCTCAGGCTACTATCGTTGATGGTGACCGTGTTGTACTTTACGTTTGGTACGATAATGAGTTTGGCTATAGCTGTCAGGTTGTACGTGTAATGCAGGATATGGCAGAGGTTAAATTCCCAAGCCTACCTCGCTAACATAACAATTTGCGATAAAAAGCCAGCACCAGCTGGCTTTTTTAGTTTTTGAAATAAGTTGGTTGTGGTAGGCTTGCAAAAATAGGCTAGCTACAATTAGCTAACAAAATGTTATCTGCTAATTTTGAACACGAAAGAGAAAATTTCGTCACACTACCCCGTGATTTATTTTCTTGAAAGTGGATAGAAGTTATACCAATTAGCAACAATACTTGATCAATTTGAAGGGGTACATCTGACGCTAACTGTGTTAAAAATTTTGCTATTTAGAGCAACTGAAATAGCAAAATTTTTGCCTTGCCTACTTGGATTTAGGTATCTTGGTAGTAGCAGGATGTGGCAGCGGAGTTATCGACATGATTTTTTCGCCTCAAAGTAGACCACTTAGTTAAGATAATTGGTATTAGTTTGGTAACTGTGTATTTACACAACAATTTTTAACTTACTTAGGGAAACCTATGCGCATTACGAGCAATTTCGATAGTGGGAATATCAAGGTAATTAACGCGACATCACCTACAGATATCCAACTAGAAATCAATAAAGACAATGAATCTGATTTTTTCCAGTGGTTTCATTTTAGACTTGAGTCTACACCTTTCATAGAGCATAAAATTCAAATTAATCAGTTACTGGATTCTGCTTACCCAGAAGGTTGGGATGACTATCAAGCAGTTGCATCTTATGACCGTCAAACTTGGTTCCGTGTACCAACACGCTATGAAAATGGCACATTGACTATTGATTTTGAACCAGAGTGCGCGCACACGTATTTTGCATATTTTGCGCCTTATAGTTATGAGCGTCACCTGGACCTCGTTTATTGGGCGCAGTCACATGATGCCTGTGTCGTTGAGACATTGGGTCAAACGTTAGACGGAAGAGATATGAGTTTGCTGACTATTGGCGAACCATCACCAGAGAAGAAAAAAATCTGGATAACCGCTCGTCAGCACCCAGGTGAGACAATGGCAGAGTGGTTTGTTGAAGGACTACTTCACAAACTACTTGATGACGAAGACTCTCATGCCGCTGCACTTTTATCAAAAGCCGTTTTTTATATCGTGCCAAATATGAACCCAGATGGCAGTGTACGTGGCCACCTTCGCACCAACGCAAAAGGCGTTAACTTAAATAGGGAATGGCAAACACCAACTCTAGAACAGTCACCAGAAGTTTATTACGTGCTTAATAAAATGCGTGAAATAGGGCTGGATATGTACCTAGATATTCATGGTGATGAAGCTTTACCGTATAACTTTGTTGCGGGTAGTGAAGGTATCCCAAGTTACGACGAGCGATTAGCGCGTTTAGAAGAATCGTTTAAGGCGGCACTGTTAACCATCACACCTGAGTTCCAAGATGAATTTGGTTACGATAAAGATGCACCGGGAGAAGCAAACCTTACCGTGGCCTCATGTGCTGTGGGTGAAACGTTCAAGGCGTTGGCTTATACTGTTGAAATGCCGTTTAAGGACAATGCAAATCTACCAGACCCGTACTTTGGCTGGTCAGACCGACGTTCATATCAATTCGGTCAAGACACGTTAGCGGCAATCCTAAACGTAGTTGATGACTTAAGATAAATACAAGAGCGGGTAATCATGATTGATTACCCGCTTATTTTTGTATGATTGTAAAAACAAATAATTAACATAAAGACGTTTTTAAAACACCTCAACAGGGTGTAATAACAACAATAAAGGGGAATAATCGTGGATGCGTTAGGCAGCTTATTAGATAGCTTAGATGGGATGTTAGGTGGTTCACCTTGGTTCCCGTATGTGTTGCTGGGGGTTGGTTTATTTTTTACCATTTACCTGAAATTTCCACAAATACGATATTTCAAACATGCGTGTAAGGTGGTGACGGGAAAATACGATAAAAAAGGCCTAGAAGGGGATACCACGCACTTCCAAGCACTGGCAACAGCACTCTCTGGTACGGTTGGAACAGGTAATATTGGAGGGGTGGCTCTGGCGATTTCAATTGGTGGACCCGCGGCACTCTTTTGGATGTGGATGACGGCATTTTTTGGTATGACAACCAAATTTGTGGAAGTGACCCTCTCTCACAAATATCGCGTGCAAACAGATGATGGCACAATGGCAGGGGGTCCTATGTATTATATGGATCGCCGCCTGAACATGAAATGGTTAGCGGTGTTATTTGCAATCGCGACTGTTATCAGCTCATTTGGTACCGGTAGCTTGCCGCAGATAAACAATATTGCTCAGGGCATGGAAGCGACCTTCGGTTTTGCTCCGATGGCCACAGGTGCAGTGCTTTCAATTCTACTAGCGCTTGTTATTTTAGGTGGTATTAAGCGTATTGCAGCCATTACATCTCGTATTGTACCACTGATGGCCGCTATCTATATTTTGGGATCTTTTGCGGTTATCTTCTACAACATTGAGAATATTGTTCCTTCGTTTCTTTCTGTTTTTACTGATGCGTTTACGGGCTCAGCGGCTGCAGGGGGCTTCTTGGGAGCTTCTTTTGCCTATGCGTTTAATCGTGGCGTAAACCGTGGCTTATTTTCTAACGAAGCAGGTCAAGGCTCTGCACCCATCGCGCATGCTTCGGCAAAAGCCGACGAGCCAGTGTCAGAGGGGATGGTTTCTATTTTAGAACCATTTATCGACACCATCATTATCTGTACCTTGACTGGACTTGTTATCTTGTCCTCAGGTGTGTGGACTGAAAAATTCGAAACTCACTTCGAGCGTTCATCAATGATTATTCTCGATGGTAAATATGACGAGTCTAACCAGCAAGACCGAGAAGCTCTATATGCTTACTTAAATGGTAAAAAAGAGCACAATGTAAAACCATTCAATGGCGAAATTGAAGTTGTACAGGGTAAAGCCGTAACGGAAAACTTCACGGTTATCCATTCGCGCTCCATTGGCGAGAAAGTACGTTTTGGTATTACTGAGCGTCACAAATACACTGGAATTGTTGAGGTGAAAAACGGGTTACCAACAGACAATAGCGTAAGCTTGATTGGTCACTCGCTGGTTCATTCTGCTGAATTAACAACTAAAGCATTTACCAGAGGCTATTTAGGCGAAAATGGTAAATATATTGTCTCTATTGGTTTGTTGTTGTTTGCATTTTCTACAGCAATTGCGTGGTCTTACTATGGTGACCGAGCTATGATTTACCTGCTAGGTAGCCGCTCTGTTATGCCGTATCGAGTATTTTATGTGGCGGGTTTCTTTTGGGCGTCGTTTGCAGACACAACTCTGGTTTGGAAACTTGCAGCGGTAGCAATTGTTGTAATGACCCTACCTAACCTGTTTGGTATTTTCCTGCTACGAAAAGAAATGAAATCTTCGGTGAAAGATTACTGGGAAGATTTCAACAAAGAACACAAACAGTGAACGAATTTTAATTAAAATTATCTTGTCATCTAAGGACAAGGCATCGCAAAGGTAGTAGAATAGGGCACTTCACAGGTGCCCTTTTTTGTATAATGGAGAAGTAACACGATGGCAATAGCACAGTGCCCCAGCTGCAATAAATCTATTTCCTCCAAACACAAGTCCTGCCCTCATTGTGAAACCAATTTAGCAGACTTTTCTCAAGAAGACAGAGAAAGAGCAGCCTCTAGAAATCGCGTCAAGCGCCAACAAACAGTGATGAATTATTCATTTATTGCATTGATCCTAGTGCTTGGCGGATTCTTATATATTTACTGGCAACAGCCTGCGCCTAACTCCTTCGAAATGATAGCAAGTAAAAGCGCGATAGGTATTGGCACGGTTTGGTACTTAATTAATCGAGTAATACTCGTTATTTTGAAAAAGAAAAAGTAGTAATGAATGTAGATAGCTTAGTTCAAAATATTACCCCAGAAATATTCGAACGTTTGCAATATGGTGCAGCGACGGGGAAGTGGCCTGATGGTACGCCTCTTAGTGAAGCCCAAAAAGAGCAAACGGTTCAGTTGGTGATGCTATACCAAGCAAAGGTAGTCAAATCCAACGAACAATTCACCATAAACGAAAAAGGTGAGATGGTGCAAAAATCCAAACGCGAATTACAACAAGAATTCAAAGCCGATAATGAAATAGCTAGGTTCAGTGAAAATGATCTTTAAACACCTTTTTACACCGAAATGGAAACACCCTAAAGTAGACGTTCGTTCACAAGCGGTAGACAAACTAGATCTAAGTAAAGATGCGACATTGCTCCACACTCTAGCGCTCGAAGATGAGTCTGCGCAGATCCGGAAAAAGGTTCTTACCAGAGTTAATGATCTGGGGCTTTGGTGGAAAGTTTATAAGCAAGATAGTGAGCTTAAAGAACTGGCAGAGCAAAAAATATCTAGTGCTGTTATCAACCAAGATAATGCGCTGCTGCAAGAAATTCGTGAAGAGTACATAGAGCGCTATGCCCCGGTGAAAACGCTCGAAAAAGTTGCTGTGCGTGAAACAGACTCAAGCAATAAGGTTAAACTGCTAAAGCGCTTAGCAAATACGTCATTAATTGAAAAGACGTTTAAAGATGGTGACGAGTCACTTCAAGCATTAATGCTTGATCTTATTTATCAGTACAGTCTTGAAAAATCTGTATTAAAGAGCGCTAAAGGTAAGGCACTAGGAGCCATTGAGCATGCGCTTGAGCAACAGCGGCTAGCTAAAGAGATGCCAGCACAAGTGGCTGAGCAAACACGAGTTGTACTTGCGAAACTTAATGCGCTACGAGATAAAGCCGATTTTGAGCAAGTGAATACACAAGCAGAGCAGTTGTTTGCACAGTGGCAAAGTATTGAGCTTAAATGGCTTGACGAAGAGACGGTTGCGACACTTGATGCTAAGTATCAGCTTGTTTCAGAAAAACTGCACCGTCATTTAAAATCGTTACATGCAAAGCACCAAGCCTTACAAGAGGAGCTAAAAGCTAAACAGGATCAAGCACTTGAAATTGCCGAGTTCACTGCTGAGTTGGAGGCAATTGAAAAGTCAGTGGAAGTTGCATGTTTAGCTCTGGATTTAGCACCACATGCAGGTCTTGTTGAGCGCGTAGAGATGCTAAGAAGCAAGATGGCATCTGCACAGTACGTCAATACTACTGACCTAAAAGATTTGCAAAGTAAGTTAAATAATATTGAACGAGATTTATCAAACTTGCCAAGCATAATCGAAGCTAACGAAATGTTTAACCAGGCATTAAGCGCGCTTAAGGCTATCGAAGCACCAGATGCTATTGAGCAACTCGATGCACAAATGCAAGCTCAAAAAGATGCGTATGTGGTGGTAAGAAAGTCCCTAGATGCCTTACCAAAAATGCTACAAAAACCAGCTAAAGTGCAACTTGCAGAGGTTAGCCAGACATTTATGAGCGCTATAGAGCCTCTTAAAGCTGAGCAAGATAAAGCCTTGAAAATCGCTAAGAAAAAGGCACGAGATGTACAACGGCTCATTGATCAGGGTCGCTTCAACGTGGCATTCGGCGTTTTCAATGGGTTTGTAGAGCAGTATGAACTACTCACACCACACTACAAAAAACAGCTTGAAAGTCAGCATGACAGCTTGTCTAAAGCATTAAATGATTTAAAAGATTGGCAGAAATATGCAGCAACGCCAAAGCGTGAAGCCTTATTGAGTGAACTTGACAACAAGTTACAAGAAGAGGATATCGACCCGCAGAAGCGTGCTGAAGAGGTTAAATTACTTCGTGCACGCTGGAATGAATTAGGCCACGTAGAGAGCGACGAAGAAAAAGCACAAGCGGTGCTATTTGATGAAAAAATAGAATTGTTATTCGCTCCTTGTAGAGCATATTTTGCTGAACAAGAAGTCCTTCGTGAGCAGGCTAAAGAAAAGCGTGAAGCAATTATAAATGATGTAGAGGCTTTATTAGCTTCACTTCAAAGCGAAAATAATGATTGGCGAGAGGTTGAAGCGCAATTTAACCGTCTTGCTAAAGCATGGAAGAGTGCAGGTAATGTTGATGCTAAGGTATATCAAAAGCTGAATGCCACTTACCGTCAACATCATCAAGCAATTTATGAGCAGTTAAAAGCATTCCATCAAGGCAATGCTGTTGAAAAAGCAAAACTTGTTGAAATTGCCGAGCAGCAACTTGAGTCGGATGACTTAGCGGCATCTTGTGAGCTACTTAAGTCGCTTCAAAAACAATGGCAGCAAATTGGCTTTGCAGGTGCAAAACAAGAGCACACATTATGGAAAGCGTTCCGTGCGCATAATGACGCTGTATTTGAAAAGCGCAGTGCCCAATATGCTGAGCAAAAAGCACTCGAGAAAAGTCTTGAAGCTGAACAGCGTCAGCTGTTAGCTGAATTAGACAGTAAAGTGATTGAAGCCGTAACACAAAATGAGCTGATAAACATTCGCGAGGAGTTAACAGCGACATCAGTGGTAGCTGCGCTTAAACAAGAGAAAAGCCGATTGCTATCACAGGTAAAGTCAAAGCTAGATGACTTATTTTCATCGCAACGCCGCGAAAAATTTAACGAGTTGGTGAGTGCTGTTGAAAACGGTGACGTGATCCCTGCAACATGGCAGGGAAGCAATAAAACTGAACTGACTGCTCAACAGTTAATCTTGCGACTTGAAATACTAACAAATCAACCGACCCCAGCGCAGTGGCAAAATGATAGAATGTCGCAACAAGTTGCGATGCTTGATGCTAAGCTGCAGGGAGAGGAATGTAGCCTTGAAACCTATTTGGTCAGCTATTTAGCTGAGGTAGACCAAGATACCTTAAAGAGCGCTAAAGATAGATTACTGGCAATCTTAAACGCATGATCAATAAAGCCCATTTAACCACAGGTTAAATGGGCGTCTTCTGTACGCTTTACTTTTATCACACTGAAATTGTCTTAGTACTTGCTTAGTTTTAAGAAGCTAACTAAGCAAACTATATTACATAAAAACAATGTATTAGCTTATTGTTTAGTCTGATCACAGGTTAATGACCTGTCACGTGTTTTGCTTTTAATAACTTCGCAAGCTCAATGGCGTCCTCAATTGCTTTTTGCTTAGAGTCTTGGTGCCTTTGGTCGTTAAACTCTTGATACTCAGATGCGATTTCGTAAAAATTGTCAGCACCTAGGTAAGGAGAAAGTTGCTCTATATGACTGCTTAAATGGTTTAAATGGTGCTGTGTTCCCCCTTTTTTAAACTCGCACTCTCCCCATGATGCTAACAAGACGACTGACTTACCGGAGAGTATTGGTAATAGCGGCTTGTCGCCTCTGGCTAAATCAAAGCTAAAAGTCTGGTTGACCCTAATGACCAGATCAAACCATGCCTTCAATACAGCGGGCATACCATAGTTGTACATAGGGCTTGAAATTACAATAACATCTGCATCTTTGACTTCTTTTATAGCTAGATCTGATGCCGCAAGGATCTGTTGTTGCTCCTCACTCAAGCTATGCTTTTCGAATGCAGCAGCAAGAAAGGCTTCGTCGATAAAGGCGGGTTGATGAATCGAGAGATCTCGATGCACTACCTCTACATCTAGCAGATCAGCCGATAGCTCATTTAAAAAATGTTCGCCCAGCATCCGTGAAATAGACTGATGTTGCGGTTTATGGTCATTATACTTTCTTGCACTTGAACTTATGTATAGAATGTTTTTCATTAGTTATCTCCATTTATTAATTAAGCTTATTCTCTTGTTAATAAAGCTTTTTAACAAATGAGAAGATTGATTAGATAGATGAGGTTAACTTAACTATAGGTTCGTTATGCTTAAAAATTTACCATCACTAAACAACATTAAGACTTTTGCTATAGCTGCTCATCTGATGAGTTTCAAAGAAGCTGCGAAAGTACTAAATGTTACGCCGACCGCGGTATCACATCAGATCAAGGCCCTTGAATCTCATTTGAGAGTACCACTATTTGAACGCCATACTCGTGCAATTAAGTTAACGGCTCAAGGTCAAGCACTGGCCAAAACGTGCTTTGATACACTAAATACATTGGACAATGCGTTTGTTGAGTTTAGTCCTCGCCAACGGGACTTGCTTATTTCATGCTGTAATTCATTTGCTGCGTTGTGGCTAGCGCCAAAGATGGGCATCATCACGAGTTTATTTCCGCATCAAAAGGTGGTGATTTGTGCAAGTGATAAACTCATAAACTTAAATGAAGATAAGCATATAGATATTGCACTCCGTTATGGGCATAGTCAGTCTAACGCCGAAGAAACATGTTTGGTCACAGAACAAATAGGCGGTTATTGTAGTTTAAATTATCAACCACCGGTTGGCAGAAAGCCGGTACTCTTTGTTACACATTGGCGTGATGACGAGGGGTTAAAAAATATTCCTTGGAAAAACCATGTAGATGAAAATTTATATGAAGTTCAGTACTTTGAACAAGAGCACTTTGTATTGCAAGCCGCACTGGCCGGACAAGGGGTTGCCTTAGTAAGCAATGTGCTGGCTAGATCTGCGGTTGAATGTGGCTGGTTAAAGCAATATGAAAATATACCGAGTTTTGTGGGATACAGCTATTGGTCAAGAAAGACAGCTCACCGTCGAAATTCATCAGAATTACATCAATTTTCAAATTGGCTCGAAAAAGAACTAGGGCGTACTTGTTAACCTCTTTGTGTACATTGGTTACGGCAGGACGTCCACAGACGAAACCCAACGGATTTACACCAAATAGCCCAAACTGGCTCGAAAGAGAATTAGCGCGTACCTTTTTGATCTTTTAGGTGTGATTTTAGCCAAGAAAACATAAAAATGTTGTTTTGGTTTTTGTTCTATACTTAAGTTGGAATAGGGATAAACAGTTAGTCGCGCTTAAAAATGTATCAACTTACAAAATATCTTAAATATTAATTCAAGCACTGGCCACTTGGGTTTCGGCCTAACCAATTATTAATAGATCTGTATTGAGACTTTGTTGCACGGTGGTAAATGATGAAATCGTTTTTTCTAATTATAGGATTGCTTTTTTCGTTATCGGCTTTATCAGCCGAGTATACTTTTGCATTTGTACCTCAGCAGTCAGCAAATAAGCTAGTTAAAAACTGGCAGCCCGTTTTAAATTATATTAACGACAAAACCGGTGATAAGTACATCTTCAAAACGGCAAAAGATATTCCCACTTTTGAATCTCGGTTGCTAAATCAAGAGTATGATGTCGCTTATATGAATCCATATCATTTTATCGTGTTTAACAAACAAGCGGGGTATGAGGCTATAGCGAGACAAAAAAACAAACAAATAAAAGGGATTATCGTGGTGAAGAAAGGCTCAGGTATTAATACCTTGTCACAGTTACATGACCACGTTCTAGCTTTCCCTGCGCCAGCGGCATTTGCGGCGAGTATTTTGCCAAGGAGTGAGTTGATGAAACAGGGGATTAGTTTTACCCCTCGTTATGTTTCGTCTCATGACTCCGTGTATCTTAATGTCGCCAGAGGCTTTGTTAAAGCCGGAGGTGGCGTGATCCGAACATTAGAAAATACCGACCCTGAGATAAAATCTCAACTGGATATTTTGTGGACTACACCAGGTTACACTCCCCATGCGTTTGCGGTAAAACAAGATATGCCGCAAGAAGCCAAAGCTAGGCTCACGCATGCACTTACGTCACTGGCAAACAGTGAACGAGGGCGAGCACTACTTGCGGCCGTTAACTTTACAGCCATCATGCCCGCATCCAATGCACATTGGCAGGATGTTGAAGCGCTTAATATAGATATATTAGTAGGGAAAGAATAATATATGTGGTACTCGCTGAGGCTAAAAACAATGATAGGTACTGCGATAATTGAAGCGGTACTGCTCAGTGCATTAATACTCGTTGTTATTGACTTTATGATGGTGTCTGCAAACGATGCAATGAATAAGCGGGCAACCACCACTTCTAGATTATTTGCCAGCGCGACTAAAGATGCCGTGCTCTCCTATGATTTGGCCACATTAGATGCTTTTACAGCCGAGTTACTTACTAATCCTGACATTCTTTATGTCAAAGTTGTTGATGTTAAATCAAATCTATTATCTTATGCTGGCTCTAGTGAGTTTAAAACGCGTTTATCTGAGCCTGATAGCTTGGTTGAGGAAGTAAGTGACGGCATTTTTGATGTGCATACCAGCATTACGGAAGGTGGGACACATTTTGCGACGATACATATCGGAATCGATATCGGCGCGATTAACCGTGCCATGTCGGAAGTAAAGCGTTGGACAATTTCGATTGCATTATTTGAGATGGCACTGGTTGCTATTTTCTCATATATACTGGGTATGTACTTGACTACCAATTTATATCGACTAAAAAGCCAGGCGAAAAAGATAACTAAAAGCGTAAAAGATGAAGTATTTGATTTCAAATGGCAACCAATTCAAAGCCGGGATGAATTACAAGAGTTATCCGCTGCCTTTGACGAACTCTACCACACACTAACCGAAGAACACCAGCAGCGCCAACAGTATCAGCGTGAACTGATACAATTAAACAAAGATTTAGAACGTTTAGTTGCGCAAAGAACGCAAAAGCTGCACCACAAAAACCAACAGCTTGAAAAAATAAACCAAGAATTAGAAACAGCTCAGCAACAACTTATACATTCAGAGAAAATGGCATCTATCGGAGTGTTAGCCGCAGGGGTAGCTCATGAAATTAATAATCCACTTGGCTTTGTTACCAGCAATATGGATGTAATGAAGGGCTACCATAGTGACTATGTGACACTTGCAGAGCATGCAATGGAGGCGAAAAATACAGGTTCAGTGCAAAACATGGCGGAGTTTATTGACCGCAAGGATTTTGAATTTCTAAACAGCGACAGCAAAGCACTAATTGAAGAGACTGAGTCGGGCTTACAGCGAGTGTCAACAATTGTCAAAGATCTCAAACAATTTTCGCGTGCAGATAGTCTAGATTTACAGCCATGTGATGTGAACGCTTGCATAAAAACGACCTTAAATTTGGTCGCGAGTGAGTTAAAATATCAGGCTAATGTGTCGACTAAACTGAGTCAGCTCCCCCCTGTACAGGCAAACATGGGCAAGCTGATACAAGTACTAACCAATTTATTGATTAATGCTTCTCAAGCACTTGATGGACATGGGGAAGTGAGTATTTCGACAAGTATGGAGAATGACCAAGTTATCATTCGAATACAAGACAATGGTGTGGGAATTTCACCACAAAGTATCGATAAAATATTTGATCCATTCTTTACGACTAAACCAATTGGCAAAGGCACTGGGCTGGGGCTATCAGTAAGTTATGACATCATCAAAGAGCATGGGGGAAAACTCACCGTGCAGAGTGAAGAAGGAGTTGGGAGCTGTTTTACTATCAATTTACCTGTATTACAAAATAGCTGAATATAAAAAAGTGATACTTCTATTTTACAAATTCAGATATTGTAAATTATCTAGCGATCAATTAAGTTTTACATAAAATGGGAACAATTGGAGCACACCAAGGTGGAGTTGGATATTAGCTCGGATATAAAGCTTCAGAGTTTATCTGTTGAGCATGCAAAAATGCTCTTTTGCTGTGTGCAAGACAGTCGCACGAGCTTAGAGGCTGTACTGCCATGGGTAAACGATATTCAAGTAGAATCTGATGCTAGACGGTATATTGAAACGAGAATAAATAATTCGGTGGGTGGACTGTGGTCGGCAATTGAGTTCAAGCAACAGTTTTGTGGCGTCTTTGGCATAAAATATGTTGACCCTAAAGCGCAAAATGCAGAGGTCGGATATTGGCTTGGAGCGCACGCGCGCGGTCATGGCATTATTGGTCAAGTGTTGACACAGGTGATAGCCAAGCTACGTGCAGTATCAGATATTAAGTCGATAGAGTTTCAGTGTTTAGCCTCTAATACCGCCAGCCAACGGATCATTACAAAAGCGGGAGGCCAGCTTATTGGGTCTGTCACGGATCAGACAAAAACGAGTGGTGACGAGGCGCTATACGTGTATCGCCTATGGCTTTAACCTTGTTTACAACATGGCACCTTCAGTGGTAAGTGTTTGAGCCATTATTGCTCAAACACAGTGATGGTTTGCTAGCTTGCGGTTAATGCTTTGCCTCGTACCCTTGCAGTTAGCAATGCAGGAAGAAGAGGCATCATGATCATGCCGAACATTAACATATATTGAAATAGCGAGAACGCTTCACCCAGCAGTATCATACCCGTTAAAATGCCAGCGAGCGGGTTGGCAATACCACCAAAAGCAAACTCTACTACCGACATTCGTTGCAAAGCCCATACATACAAGCTGTAGCCAAGTGCCGTATTAAGTACGACTACCCACACAATACCGACGAAATTGACCACAGAAAAGCTATCAAAAGCTGCAATATAGCTAGTTGGAGCGATAATACCTTGAAACGCAGCGGCAAGTGTTAGCATCGTGCCACCAATAATCAATTGCCAAGTTAGCACAGTCCACCAATGCATACGGCCGCCAAGAGATTTAGTAATGGCGCTGCCAATCACAATACAGGTTATTGCTGCAAGCATTGCCCCTAAGCCAAGCGGGTTTAAGCTAAGAGAGCTTGGATCAAAAAGCAACCAAGCCAGAAAGATGAGTGCAGCCCCGCATAACCCTTGTGCTAACCCCGGCCGCTGCTTGTGAACAAGCCAATGATAAAACATAGCGAACACGGGGACAGATACCATGCCAACACTAGATATGGCTGATGGGAGTGTTAGCGCCATTATAAAGATCATGCCAAAGAAAATGGCGATATTAATTGCACCGAGACCGAACAGTATCGGCCAGTCTTCTTTTTTTGGTGTACTGGGCTTTATAGCCAACAAAATCAGTCCAGCGGGAAGTGCCCTAATAGCACCCAGTAAGAGAGGAGGCCAGTCTGCAAGTGTGTATTGTGTTACCGCATACGTAGTTCCCCATAAAAATGCAGGGATCATTGCGAGAAGTATATTCACGTTAATTATCTTTATATTGAGATACTTCTCGCTAAGGTATTACTAAAAACACTTTTTGTAAAGTATCTTTATGTTAAGATATTTATTTACAAAGTTTGTTGTTGAGGCAATTATTGATGGACGCAATTGACAGAGTACAAGAGCAGTGGGCTCGTGAAAAACCACACTTAGAGACAACACCAATGGCGATAATGGGTCGCTTGGTGCGCATCGCTAAACATATGGAAGCCGAAGTAGAAAAACTACACAAGCGATACGGTTTAAACCTAGGTGAATTTGATGTACTAGCTACCCTACGTCGTAGTGGCGAGCCTTTTCGCTTAACTCCATCAGAGTTATTTAAAACCATGCTACTGACCTCTGGCGCTATGACTAATCGCTTAGATAAGCTGGCGGCAAAAGGACTGATTAAACGAGAACATTGTAAGGAAGATCGCCGCAGTGTGACTGTTGAGTTGACAGCTGAAGGACTAAGCTTGATTGAAAAGCTGATTGAGCCGCATATCGCGCTACAAGCTCAATTAGTGCAGGAGTTGGAGCCCGAACAGCGAGTATTATTGAATGAATTACTAAAAGGGTGGTTAAAGCAGTTCGAGTGAATGCTAAAAATAAAGAGCAAATTTATTTACTGTGACTTATTGGCTGAAATTTAAAACGTGTAAATACCTGTTTATTTATACAGTTTTGTTGTATAAGCTTACCAATGAGAATAACAAAGGTGAAAATAATGACAATAACGTATCAATCTCAAGCTCCCAGTCCACACGAATTTTGTGAAATGCGAATAAAAGCAGGTCTTTCTCCCAAGTCTATAAAAGCAGCAGAAATCGCATTGCCAAATAGTCTCTACATTATTACTGTGCGAGATCACGATAACTTAATTGCCATGGGGCGAGTGGTAGGGGATGGCGCTTGTAACTTCGAGGTTGTAGATGTTGCGGTTGATCCTGCCTATCAAGGTCAAGGGCTTGGTCGTAAAGTCATGGAATATATAGATGACTATTTATCGTCCGTTGTGTTAGAAGGCTCTTACGTATCGATGATCGCTGATGAACCTGAGTTTTATAAAAAACTCGGTTACAAGTTGGTTTCCCCCGCGAGTCAAGGCATGACAAAAAAGTTCAGACCTAACGCTTAATAAAGTATTGAGTGCTCGTACCTATCTGTTTAGTATAAAGTTTTTTGGTGAAATGCTGAAAGTAAGTAATAAAGCCTCAAATGCAGGTTATATTCTAGCTTGCAAATTCTTATCTAGCCTGCGACTCTGCTACATATCATGTACTTAGCCACTAGGAGTGAACATTGACGATAAGGACATATACAGAAGACGACTTTCAGTCGATAGAAGAGATTTACAATCTATCCAAATTAGATGAGCTGGCACAGGAAGCTGCTGAGTTTACTTTACTACCGTTGTCAGAAGATATACCACGGAATGAGCAGCTATTCGAATCTCAAATATTTGTTTATGAACTGGGGTCGATAGCAGCATTTTGCGCTATCTGTCATACAGAAATCAGGGCACTATTTGTACATCCGGATCATCGAGGAAAAGGAATTGGCAAAGACTTACTGAAGTACTTACTTTCTCTTACTTCGCAAGAAGCAAGCCTATACGTTGTCGCTTCAAACTGTGTTGCTAAAGAAGTGTATAAAAGTGTTGGCTTTGTGGTTACTGAAACATTTGAAACCACTTATAACTCTGTTGCCGTAACCGTAGATAAAATGGTAAGAAATAAAGGCTAGTGGGGCACACTACACAGTTGCTAGTTACCATGCCAATTGGCCTTAATACTTGCACTATTTGAAGGCGTAAATCTGATCCTAACTGCGTTCGAAACTTCTTATTTAGAACAACCAAATAGCATTATTTTTGCCCTACCTACATAGATAATGAGACGAACACCTCAAGTGCAAACGGCGTCGCATGCGCCATTATTGAGTATATGCAGGTATCTTGGTGCTAGCATGAAGCAATAGCGCTGTTATCGACAAGATTTGCTCGCCTCTACATAGCAAGCTTATTTAAGATAACTGGCATAATTTATAAGTAAAACAGGGTATAAAACCTAAACAAAAAAGCCACCTTGTTAGGGTGGCGTAACCTAAATCTGCATCCGATTATTTATGCTTTACTGCCCACAGGTGCAGTAGTTCGTGCGCAATGGTGGCGGCGGCGATTGCGGTGAGCTCGCTTTGGTCGTAGGAAGGGGAGACTTCTACTACGTCCATGCCTATCATGTTCAGTCCTTGCAGTGCGCGTAAAATCTTCAGGACTTTGTCGCTGGTTAGACCGCCGCATACTGGTGTGCCTGTGCCGGGTGCGAATGCTGGGTCTAGGCAGTCGATATCAAAGCTTAAATACACCGGCAAGTCGCCGACGCGTGCTTTGATCTGCGCAGCTATTTCTTCAGCGCTTAAGTCATTTGCTGCCATAGCATCAATCACGCCAAACTCGTGGCCTTGCTCTGTGTACTCGGTTCTAATGCCAATTTGCATTGAATGCTCTGGGCTTATTAAGCCCTCAATTGGAGCATGATAGAACATAGTACCGTGGTCATAGCGTGAACCTTGGCTGTACGTGTCTGTGTGCGCATCAAAATGTACGAGTGCCATTTTGCCGTGAATTTGCTGATGAGCACGCAGCAAAGGCAGGGTCACAAAGTGATCGCCACCTAGGCTTAATAGCGTTTTGCCTTGCTGCAAAATTTGCAGAGCAGCTAGCTCGAGTTGCGCAGTGAAATATTCAGGATCGCCAACTGGATATGTGAAATCGCCAGCGTCTTGTAGTTTTATTTTGTCCCACAATGCAAATGACCAAGGATATTTTTTACTTTCCCAAGCCAAATGCACGGATGCGCGACGGATCGCATCTGGACCCAAGCGTGCGCCTGGGCGTCCAGAGGTTGCCAAATCAAATGGCAAGCCAAGTACCACAACGTCTGCATCAATATCTGTGATATTGCGTACCATTGGCTGACGTAAAAACGTCATGCTGTTGGAGTACAGAGAATGATCGGTGTGATCGAATAAATGGCTCATGGGTTAAAAATCTTCCAAATAAGTATAGCCGTCAAGGCCGGTTTTAAGCTCTGCTAGGCAGGTTGCTTGCTCTTCAAGCGGTAGTTTGCTTTCAACAAGGTTGGCAAAGTTACGCTTAAATTGTTCAACATCAAGGTGTACATAACGCATCATATCGGCAACCGTGTCGCCTGCATCGATATTACCCAGCGATAATTCGCCCTGATCGTCTAATGTGGCTACAACAGTGTGAGTGTCGCCAAATAGGTTGTGCATGTCACCTAAAATCTCTTGGTATGCACCCACCAAGAAAAACCCCAATAAATAGGGTTTATCTTTGCAAAACTCAGGTACAGGCAATGTTGCTTCAATACCTTGGCCATCCACATAATGCTCCACCGTACCGTCAGAATCACAGGTAATATCTAGTAATATCGCGCGGCGTTTTGGTGCCTCTGTTAATCCACTAAGTGGCAGTACAGGGAATACCTGTTCAATCCCCCAAGCGTCTGGCAAAGATTGAAATAGCGAGAAATTCACAAAGAATTTATCCGCAAGCTTAGCGCTGAGTTCGTCAATAATTGGGCGATGGAAACGGTTTTTGTTGTCCATACGCTTGTTTAGCTCATAACATACACGCAGATTTACTTGCTCCGCCCAAGCTCTTTGCTCAAGACTTAATAGGCCCATCGCAAATTGGCTGTGTACTTCTGCCAAGTCGCCTTGCGTATCATGAAAAATTTCAATCAACGCACGGTCATCACTCTGCTCGTTGAGTGCCTGCCAAGACGTCCACATATTGTGTAGCAGTCTTGGAGCTTCACTCATTGGTGCAGTTA
Source organism: Pseudoalteromonas sp. McH1-7 (assembly GCF_013366255.1). Taxonomy (NCBI): domain Bacteria; kingdom Pseudomonadati; phylum Pseudomonadota; class Gammaproteobacteria; order Alteromonadales; family Pseudoalteromonadaceae; genus Pseudoalteromonas; species Pseudoalteromonas sp. McH1-7. The sequence continues at coordinate 30,710 of NZ_JABWPQ010000028.1, forward strand.
TCTCTTCTACTTGGTAGCTTTCGGTGCCAATCACATCGGTGATTAATACCGCATGATGGGCAGTTAACGCACGACCCGACTCAGAGATAATTTTTGGCATTGGCTGATTGTATTGCTTACAGGTATCGCCTATGGTGTAAACGATGTTGTTTGCATATTCAGCTAAGCTGTAGTTCATCGAGTTGGGGGACTGGCTGCGAGTTCCATCGTAATCCACTGCAAGCCCGCCACCTACGTCTAAATTCAACAGGTTTGCACCTAAACGGCGTAACTCGCAGTAGAATCTAGCGGCTTCACCCACACCAACGCGCACGTCACGAATGTTGGCCATTTGCGAGCCTAAGTGAAAGTGCACCAGTTGCAGCGCGTCTAGCATGTCAGCTTGCTTTAATTGGTTAACAACCGTAAGAACTTGCGATGCAGACAGACCAAATTTGGACTTTTCGCCGCCGCTTGCTTGCCATTTACCTTTACCTTGCGATGCCAAACGTACGCGTAACCCTAAACGTGGTTTAACGTTTAGCGCTTTGGCTTCTGCCATCACGATATCGAGATCAGAACGCTTTTCTAAAACGATATAAACTTGGTGACCTAATTTTTCACCGATAAGCGCAAGACGGACATATTCTCTGTCTTTGTAGCCGTTACACACGATCACTGCGCTGGTTTTTTCACTAAGCGCCAATACAGTAAGTAATTCAGCTTTACTGCCAGCCTCTAAGCCAAGCTGTTTTTTATCGCTGGCTGCTTGGCTTGCAATAAGCCCCTCAATGACTTCTTTTTGTTGGTTTACTTTAATTGGGTAAACTAATAAATAGTCTTCTGGGTAGCTGTAATCAGTAATCGCCTGATTAAACGCACCAACAATATTATGTACACGCTGTTCTAGAATTTGTGGAAAACGCACTAGCGCAGGTAGGGTATAACCCTCAGATTTAATTTGTTGTGCAATGTTTGTCAGAGTTACGGCGTGCTGTGGCTGATGTTGGTTCGGCATCGCTGTAACCTCTCCCTGATCATTAATACCAAAGAAGCCTTGGCTCCAGTGGCGCACGTTGTAGCATTCACGTGCTTGCTCAGAAGAGATAAATTTGGTCATTCAAGTTCCTTAACATAAGTTAGAGTTCAGCCTGCAGTGCGCTATCATTGGCGGCTACTCACTGAGTGAAAGGTCTAATTAACCTGAACTCGCATAAAAACCTGTTCTCTAGCAGCTGCTATCCCTTACTACTGCGTTAAATTTGTTTGCAATAGACTGGCTATTGACGCACAAATTTGCCTTGTATTAAGAAATAACATCTGGCTAGCGTGTTATTACGCTTTTGAACATGGATATTTTTGGTTGATTAACCAACTTTTTATACCGTGTTCAGGTTAATTAATTTTCGCGCATTAGACACAAATAGAGAGTCCCAGTCTAATGAGTTATTTTGCTCGTCAAGAGTGACAAATCTTACCCTCAGTTTAGTCGCGGGTGCCTCTAAGCTAGCTGCAAGTTTTAATGTTCCAAGCGTATTGATTGGGTTAACAATAGTGTCATTTGGTACCAGTGCTCCTGAGCTTACTGTTAGCATTCAGTCAGCTGTTACGGGGCAAGGCAGTCTCGCTTTTGCTAATGTGTTAGGCAGCAATACCTTTAATATTCTTTTTATACTCGGAGTATCTGCCCTGATTGCACCACTGGTGGTTTCACAAGAGTTAGTGAAAAGAGACATTCCAATGCTAGTGATCGCCAGTTTTATTGTCACTGCATTAGTCTGGGATGGCAGGCTCAGTCAGTTAGACGCAGCATTATTGTGCTCGCTTTTGTTATTTTATGTCGCTTATTTGTCTATCCAAGGCCGCATGCTTAGTAATAAGAATAATGAACCGACGCCATCACAACAACCAAACCGTTGGCGTGAGCGCGCAGTTAGCATACTGCTATTTATCGTAGGGCTTAGCTTGTTGATATTTGGCGGACAATTGATGGTTGAGAACGCGGTGCAACTTGCCCGTGCTTTAGCAGTGGATGAAGTTATGATTGGCTTAACCATTATTGCTATTGGCACGTCGCTACCAGAAGTGGTTACCTCTGTCATGGCGAGTATAAAAGGGCATGCTGATATTGCGGTAGGCAATGTTATTGGTAGTAATTTATTCAATTCATTGGGTGTACTTGGCGTGACCGGACTTATCAGCGCAACCCCTTTAGAAGTGACAAGCCGTATGCTAAATGTTGATATTTCAGTCATGATCGTTGCAACGATACTTTGTACGCCATTACTCATTTCTGGGTTAATACTCAGTCGCAAAGAGGGAGGCATCTTATTTATAGGCTACGTCGCATACTTTGTTTACACTTTGATATAATAAAGTTTCAGAAGTTTCTGAAACTTTATTGAATTCATTAAGGGAATTGCTTAGTATGTTTTTGGAGCAAACAATAAATGAGAAAGGACAATGAAAATAATAACATCAGCAGTACTGGGGCTCGTCGCTTGTAGTTCAGTGGCCAGCGCTAACCAATCAGCTCATGAGCACAATTATCAATATGTGGAAATAAACGGCAACAAACTTGCCTATGCTTGCAAAGGAGAGGGCGAAACAACGGCACTTTTACTTGCTGGAATGGGCCTTGATGCTCATGAAACCTACAAAAACACCATTCATAACATAAATCCAAAAGGCTATCGCTTATGTTTTTATGATAGAGCGGGCACCGGAAAAAGCACTTTTGCAAAGCCTCGAGTACGGACTATGTTGGAGCTTACACAAGAGCTTGAGGCATTTACTCAAGCCACTAAAATGGATAATTTGGTACTTGTGCCTCACTCATTTGGTGGTTTTGTTGCAAGAGCCTATGCCAACCGAAACCCTGAAAAAGTGAAAGGGATGGTACTTATTGATATCGCTCATGAGTCTTGGTATCACAATATGAAAAGTAAGATGTCCAAAGAAGCATGGAAGATCATGGATTGGATCGTCAACTGGGAGCGAGATACTCATTCATTAGAAGATTTGGAAGAAGCTTCTGCCCATACAGAGATGTATAAAATCAACCGGAAAATGCCAGTTACGATACTGTCGCGTGGGATCCCTCATGTGACTATCCGCTCTACCGGTATGAGTTATGCTGATGTTGATGTTTACACGCAAACGTCAAAAGATTCCCAGATAAAACTGCAAGAAATTGGTGACAATGTCACCGCTGTTACCATGAAATATGCTTCTCACCTATTTGATGAGACAGATCCATTTATTGCCATTAAATATATTGAAGAAATGGTAAATAAAGTAAAATAATACTTCTTACTCATTGGGGGAGTGGTTATACTGCTACCCCTTGGGTTTGCTTAAAGGGGTATTGTATTCTAGCACCTAGTTTTGTCTATATAAGTTGAGAGATTGAGTGCTGATAAACCCTTTTAGGAGAACAAGAATTAAACCGTAAAGATTAACAAATCCCAACTCTACATAATTAAAATGATATTTCCTCAGCATAACACTAGTTCAAAAATTACTCTTTACCTGTTAGCGATAGCCGGGCTAAGCGGATCATTGTTCGCAGTCTTGGGGGTTTTTATTCATCCTACTCCCATCTTAGTATTTGATTTTGCAACTAGTATTATATGTATAATGGTGTCGTTTAAGCTTTATCAACAGCAATATAAGGCATTGATGTGGGCGCTGATACTGGGGGGGCTAATGACAATAGGCATTAAAGTTGAAGATACCTTAATTCAGTTTACATCAGGGTTATTATTAACTGTTCAATTAAACCTAGAGCACATTTCAGTTAATATCAATTTACTCGGTTTTATAATCATAGCAACAGCACTCACCGCAAAAGTTAAACTCGACAGTGTAGAGGAAAGGTAAATGGAATTAATTCATTATCTACATACCTATTTCATTACAAAGGAACACTTACTTCGCGAATCGCGGCTATCACAAACTGAGTTAAATGAATTAATTGAAAAGCGGTTGATGCCAAAAGCCGCTTATAGATTAGCCTTAAACTTGAAATGCGATTCTTTCTTTGGTGCGCATTGTGATAATAGTAACCTCGAGTTTTATCCACAAGGCGCTTTGGTATGGCTTGGGGTGGTCTCACAATTAAGAGATGAAGCACAGGCATTTGATGTCTTTAGTCACCGTTATAAGAGGCAAATTAATAGGCTAAAAACACAGGGGTTTACAACGAAAAATACGAAGCTTAACGGGAATATTGATAGCCATCTTAGTAGCGAATGGCAGTATTTTCTCGATGGTATTTATGGACTTTGTACTAAAACGGGGCTGCCCGAAGATATTGCCAACAAAGAAGCTGCCATTATCATCATTAATGAATATCTCGCTTTAGAGCATGACCTCAGCAAAACAGAATTAGTGAAGCTGCATCAAGCTGTTAACCTGTTGGATGACGCAAGTACGCAATTTGCCCCCCATGAGCGTGAACAGAGCTCTCGAAAACGTTTAATTGAAAATGTGAGAGCAAAATTTCCTGCTCCTTCCGAGTTATAATAACTTCTTGAGCAATAAAGTTACATTTGTAACTTTGTATTATCATTTAAAAGCATACTCTATATTCTTGGTTTTTACATAATGCAAATCAAGGATAATGATGAAAAATATACTATCAATGCTATTGTTGAGTGTTTCACTTAGTATTCCACTTTTGGTATCGGCTGAAAGTCACACTCTCAGCACACCTGCTGCTTTCACACAAAACAGCTTCCCCTCACTTCCCACTATAGACAGACGATGGCAAGACAAGTCAGATTCATGCCGTTATGTCGCAGGTCATTCGTACGGATTACCTCATAACGACAATATGGAGGGAGTCAATGTACCAATGGTAATACATGAAAATGAGTGCTATGTTCGCGGATTAACAACACAGAGTACTTTCCCTGACGAGTTAAGAGCACAACTGGGTGCTGAAGTTGATCAGCATTTCCAGGTTGTAGAACATAACTTTAGCGAAATATCCACTGATGCAATAAACGAGATTGCGGCAGAATCAGACACGCGTGTGCGCAATATTAAATCGAAAGTTCAAAGTCCGATGCGTTTATTCATTGATGGAATTGTTAACGCCCATGGGGATGTCCCTGTGTTTATAACCGGCTTTGATATCGAAACTGTGGGACATTTACGAAAATATCAACTCGGTTTGCCTATAAATGTTTATGTAAAACTAAGCTATAAAAATATCAGTGTGAAAGGAACATATAATGTGTTTGACCAACGCTTCACAGGGATACCTAACTTCGTACAGTATAAGCCAAGTGTAGACGTTGATGTACAACTACCTTGGTTATTTAGGTTGATAGATGAACTAACGCCCGGAATATTTGACAGTATGTATGAGAGGTTTGCCCTTGTGGTCACCTATATTTTTGAACTTATTGGTATCGAAATGGGCCGAGATATACCTACAATAATCGCCCACAATAGTCAGCTATTACGACAGTCTTTTACACCAATCACTGCTTTAAGAGACTATGGTGTTGGTGACCATGTATATTTAGATATGGAAGCTTCTAGAAACTGGGTTTATATAAAAGATAAAAATACTACTTATGTTGTTTCTGAGGCTTTTCTTGTGATGCAGTAACGGGGAGGTGGGCGATGACAAACTTGAGCCTCGGATAATGAAGTTTTTCTAATGAACAATTGTAGTGCTAGCTGTGTTTAATTCACTGCCTAGCACGTCAACTGAAAGAAAAATGGTGAGTATTAAGTTAGCGCTCTTTTGAATGCTAACTATTATCTGAAATCAGACATTATCACCATGTATAAATCTTATAATTGAAAAAATATATAATTAAACATCACCGCAGGTTAGCTAGGAGAACTCGGCAATGATTAATACTTTTTTATGTTTGGCGCTATAAAAAACAATACCCTCTCCGCCACCGTCGACATATATTGAAAAGCTGAAGGTGCCAAGATAGCTAAAGTCAACACCACTTTGTTCGTCGAAAAAGCCAATTTCGCGGGTAGCATAGTGGTCGTAATTATCGCCACTCTCTTCATCTATGGCGTCAAAATAGCGAGTCTCATCATCACTCTCTTCATCCCACAAGTAGGCATCCCAGTTGCAACCTAGCTCAGGTTGTCCACCAAATTCAAATAACGGTTCACCATCTTCAGCTTCATTCAGTGACATATTCAGAAAAGCGTGTTTTTTATAGAAACTAGCGGCTTTTTGATAATATTCACCATAGCTTTCAAAGTCATCACTGAGACTCTCCAAGTAGCTAGCGTCTACTTGCCAACCATGGTCAGTTAATGAATAAACTATATAGGGAACGTCACCATCAAATATTGCCATCGAAATTGGCATTGCAATCAGTATGTTATCTTTATCATCTTGGGCAAGCTTCGTAGTTGAAAGCAACCCAAGTGGCAATAGTTGTTTTTCGTTAAAGGTAACCTGTTCATTACTGGGAAATGGCGTGTAAAAATTGCTTTCTTTTGTAATACGGGTAGGTGAGTAAGTGACTGCTGAGTCTTTGATATGTAGTGCCATAAAGCAATTCCTTTTTATGGTTTGATTAAACTAAGCGTAGATTTAGTGCAGAAGATAAGTGTTTTTTGTATTTAAATCAATAAATTAGGGTTTTACTTAGAGTTTGACGTTATATTTGACAAGTCATTGATGTTTAGTTCAAAGTTATCTAAAGATTTGTCAGTATTAGAACAACATTGACGTGATAGGAGAAATATCATGGGGGCGGGGACTTTTAAGATTAAAAATATGAGTTTGGCAGAGCTCGAGACGGCAGTGCAGTGGGCGCAGCAAGAGGGCTGGAACCCTGGAGTAAACGACGCGTATTGCTATTTTCACGCAGATCCAAATGGTTTTTTGATGGGGTACTTAGGTGATGAGCCTATTGCGACGATTTCTGTGGTTAAATATGATGGCGGTTTTGGATTTTTAGGCTTTTATATCGTCAAGCCTGAATATCGTGGTCGTGGTTATGGCATAAAAATGTGGCATGCCGCAATGCAATATCTAAAAAGCTGCAATATTGGCCTAGATGGTGTTGTTGCGCAACAAGAAAATTATGAAAAGTCTGGGTTTAAATTAGCTTATCGCAATATACGTTATGAGGGCATAGGAGGAGGGGATAAGCCACACCTTACAAACCTTGTTTCATTAAAAGATACCTCATTTGACGTACTTAAAGCCTATGAAGAAAAGTTTTTCCCTGCGCCCAGAACGGAGTTTTTGCAAGCTTGGATCCATCAGCCAAACAGTTATGCATGTGGTATTTACGAGGAGGGAAAGCTATTTGCGTGCGGCGTTATTCGTCCTTGCCATACTGGCTATAAAATTGCACCGTTGTATGCAGAGTCGCCAGAATTGGCTGAACAAATGTTTTTAGCGCTTAAATCTCAAGTACCACAATCTTCACCTATCTATTTAGATGTACCCGAAGTCAATGCTGCGGCAATTGCGCTGGCTCAAAAATTCCGATTGTCGGCTGTATTTGAAACTGCACGAATGTACACAGGGCAATTTCCAGAGCTGCCACTGGAGAAAGTGTTTGGTGTAACCTCATTCGAAATAGGCTAATAAATTAACAAAAAGGTGAAAGTAAAACAGTATTAGATGACACTTTGATTGCTTGTTTACGTTCGTTTACGAATATTAATTCACTACTTTTCCTTACATAATAATAAGTTATGGCTTGTTTTGTGTTTGTCAACAGTGAATGTAAAATAGTTGAGGGTTGAACAGTTGATAACTGTTTAAGGTTTACATTATATTGATTTCTCCTTTGCATTCATTGCAACGATATTACCATAAGAAAAAATCAGGGGAAAAAATGTCAAATAAAATAAAACTGTCAATGGTTGCGGCGTCCGTATGTGGCGCGTTGGCGATGACAAGTGTACAAGCGAGCGTCAACCTAAATGCAGAAATTCCGAATGGGATCAATGGGTTCGAGCATACACAAAGCAGTCACGCTAAACCAACAAACCCCCTTAAAGCATTGAGCAAACATTACTATATTGTTCGCCTAGAAAGTAACGCGTTAGTCAAGACGCAAGGTGCGGTTGACGCTGAGCGCAATGGCAACGGTCTTATGATGCAGTCTCAGGCCGTGAAATCACAAAGACAAGTGCTTGCAAAAGAGCGTAATGTATTTGCAAATAAGCTCGCTCAATCAATACCAGGCGCAAAAGTAGACCGCCATTTTGATGCGACAATGAATGCTGTTGTGGTGAAGTCAGACAAAGACATTTACGAGCAACTACAGGCGTTACCTGGCGTCACGCGAGTGTTTAAAGAAGAACGCTACCAGGCGCAAATGGACGCCTCACTCTCTCTTATCAATGCCCCTGTAGTGTGGGAGAAGCTTGGTGGAGACCGTAGCGTAGGTAAGGGGATTCGAGTTGCAGTTATCGACTCTGGTATTGTGCCGACTAACCCAATGTTTGATGATGCTGGTATGGAAGCACCAACAGGTGCATTGCCATCAGATGACTACTGTCGAACTGTAGATTCATCATTTTGTAATAACAAGCTGATTGTTGCTCGTTATTCAACACCTACATTTTCACAACCTGATTTTCAAACATTTAGCCCGCTTGATAAAGACGGCCATGGCACGCACGTAGCAGGCACCGCAGTAGGCTCGGCAGTAACAGCAGATTACAACGGTTATAACTTAGAGCTAAGTGGTGTTGCACCTGGCGCGTATTTAATGAGTTACAAAGCCTTGTACGAAGGTGGCGGTTCGAACATCATGTTGATCGAGGCGCTAGAGCATGCGCTTGAAGATGGCGCAGACGTGATCAACAACTCTTGGGGTGGTGGCTATGGCTCTGACCCAACGAACAGTGCGTATGCAGAAGTATTTGAAAATATCCAAGAAGCGGGCGTGGTCGCTGTTGTTTCAGCGGGTAATGGCGGTGCCGGTGCTAATACTATCGGTGGCCCTGCAAACTTAGCGTCAGTATTGTCAGTAGCTAACACCAATCATGGTCGTATCTTCACCACTGGTATGGCATTGGATGGTGGTGAGAATATCTTACATGTAAGCAGTTCAGATACGCCGCATAACACGGCTATCTCGGCAAAGCCTGTCGCAGCTAAAACTGTCTCGCCTGACAACGTTGAAGGCTGTGAACCTTTCCCTGCTGGGTCTTTTACCGACGCTTTCGCGGTGGTTTCTCGCGGTGGATGTAACTTCTCAGTTAAAGTAAAAAATGCAACGGATGCCGGCGCTAAAGCGGTGTTAATATATAATAACCGCGTAGGTACTCCATTTATTATGGACACAGCAGGCGAGGCAACTCCTGCGTTTATGGTCAGTCAAGATGATGGTGAAGCCATTATTACTGCAATCTCAGCTGATGGTTTTGCTGGTCAACTAGCTGTTGATGGCGTCAATCGTACCGCAATCAGTGAAGCTGCGCGCGACTCGATGCGTGAGTCATCTTCAAGAGGGCCAAATGGCGATCCGTCCATCTTTAAGCCAAATGTGGCGGCTCCAGGTACTAACATCTTGTCAGCTCACTTGGATGTAGACGGAATGGCAAGCTTTGCAGAACTTTCTGGCACATCTATGGCGGGCCCTCATATTGCAGGTGCTGCCGCACTATTGAAGCAGCAATACCCGCAGTGGACGCCTCAAGAAATTAAGTCTGCACTGACGAATACCAGTGTAACAGATGGCTTGAAAAAAGAAGATGAAGTAACGCCTGCTGATGGCTTTGATGTGGGTGCAGGACGTGTAGATCTTGATAAGGCATTCGATGCTAAAGTTACTTTCTCTGAAATGGGCTTATCAGAAACGCTGTGTGTTGATAGCTGTGATTACAGTGTTACGATTCGTAATATGACTGACGAAGCCATGAAACTGCACTTTAAAGGTGTCGCGATTGGAGACGGTGTCACAGTGGGTGATATCAACTCATCAGTAGAGCTTGCAGCCTATGGTGAAGAGGGCGACGCAAAAGCCACGTCAATCACACTGAATATTACAGGTGCTGAATTTGAGGCATGGCAGTTCGGTCGACTAGAAGCTTACAATGAAGCTGGTGAGCGCGTTGGTCATGTTCCATTAGCTGCATTTGCAGCGTCGACGTCACTACCTGGTCTGGCAGTTTCTACTTCTGGAGCGTCAAACACAGCTGCATTTGACGTAAATGTTGGTTACATGAACGAAACTATTGAAGGTCAAGTTGCAATCAACTCAGTATTACCTAGCTCTCTTGAACTAGTTGAAGATAGCTTTACCGTCGATGTGCAAAGCGGTACTCAAATTTTAGCTGGTGCAGATATGCCTACTCGTCATATCGCATGGACAGGTAGCCTAGGTAAGGCATCAATCAGCAGCGCAATTCAAAATGGTTTGGCAATCGATCTTAAAGCTCGAGATGAGTATCGTCCAGGGTGTGAAGATACATGTGATGATGCTGATTTCAAATTTAACTTAGGCGCAATCGGCGATGGTTATACATTTAAGTTAGCGGGCAAAGAGTATAACTATATTACTGTAACAACTAACGGTCTTATCGTTGCAGGCGACGGCTCTGCAAGTGGCACAGGCACAAACGAAGCTATCCCATCAGCAAATGGTCAAAATGGCTTAATTGCACCACTTTGGGCTGACTTTGACTTGCAAGGCCCAAGTGAAACCGAAGGCGGAGCAGTGTACGTTGCATTATTATCCTTTACCGATGATGCAGATAATGTAACAACTTACTTTGTTACTGAGTGGGCTGATGCACAGTTATATCAAGATAACTCTGGCGATAAGTTTACATTCCAATCGTGGATCCGTCTAAATGGTGATGAGGAACACTTCTTTAACTACGTTAAAGTGCCAAAAATGCCAAGTAAAGCGACCGTTGGTATTGAAAACTCGAATGGGTTAGTTGGCCTACAAACATACTACAATGGTGAAGGTACAGCGCCAGCGGCAGGACAACTGATTGCATATGATTATGCAAATGGTGGCTCTGTAAACCTTGGTGTAAAGGTTAAACTTGCGGACAATGCACAGATTAAAGCTGGTGTTGCAGATATGGTTGAAATGGACGAAGACACAACATCTGAAGCCATTGATGTCTTAGCTAACGATAATGCTCAGCACATTGATCTTATCCCTGTTACCTTGACTGCTCGAGGCGGTGAAAATCAACGTGCAGTGCAAAGTGTGTCTTTCGCTAACCCTGAAGGCGGCTTTGACCCAGCAACACTTGCAGTTGTTGATGCTCCTGCAAATGGCACCGTCGAAATCAAAGAAGGTAAAGTAGTCTACAAGCCTGAGGCAGACTTCTTTGGCGTTGATAGTTTCACGTACACGGCAAAAGCGGCTGGTGAGAGTACACTTATGCTAGCGCCGACTAAAGTGACAATTAATGTTGCTGATGTGGCTGAGCCAACCCCTCCTGCTGTGGTTGATAAGCCAGTTGAAGCGCCATCGAGTTCTTCAGGCTCTCTTGGTTGGTTATCGCTATTAGCATTACCATTTGCATTACTTCGTCGCAAAAGTTCAGTTTCTTTGCGTAAATAAAATGTCATTATTCAGCAAAAGTGTGTGACTAGAAATAACCACACCTATTTGTAGAGATAAGCCATTATCCAACTTAAACCCCGAGTTCAAAGCTCGGGGTTTTTCATTTGTTTATTCTATCAATGGGTTACATCTACTTTTGCTTATAAAAATAATAAATACAGAATACCAAAACAGAAAGTGCGACTTGTGTCGCACTTTCTGTTTTGGTATTCTGTGACAAATGTCGCACTATATAGGAGGGAGCGTGAAACCAAATGCTACCGAGTTGGTAATTTTGAAAATTTTATGGCGTCAAGCACCAAGAACCGGCAAGGAAATTCATGCTGAAATAGAGTCAAAGCTAAACTGGAGCTATTCATCGACAAGAAAGACACTGGAAAGAATGTGTGAGAAGGGCTACCTTGCGGAGCAAAAACAAGGTAACAAAAAAATTTATACCGCAACCTTAGCCAAAGTACCAACGCTTGCTTTGTATGCGCAAGAATTTGCAAAGCAAGTGATGGAGCTCGACGCACCACTTCCTGTTGCTATGTTTTCTGACAGCAACCTAATTGAAGCTGATGAGCTCGACGAATTGGAAGCGATGCTAAATTCATTGGCAAATAATGACAAGCGCGATCCAGAGTAGGCTTCAGAAATGGAATTAATATTACTTTCTGTATTGTTGTGGGTTGCCTTAACTGGATTGAGTTATGTGGTAGGGGTATCTCTTTGTGCATATTACTTCCAGAGCAAAAGGCTATGGTGGGGATTGCTTGCCGTCACGTTTGTACCTTTTTTGCCTTTTGAATTTCTTGAGCAACAAGAAGCGATACCGTCAGTGCTACTACATGACAATTTACAACAATATGCCGAGCCGTTAATTGCAATGACAAGAAACGTACGAGTCACACTGCCTTGGTTAGAAGTATTATTCACGACTTTAGCGATTGTTTATTGTGTGGGGCTGATTTTCCATTTAGGGGTGCTGCTCACACAGTACAAACGTATCAAATACCTTTGTCTCAGCGCATCAAGAGTTGAGTCTTATTCCCAAGCGTTGTATCAGTTACCAATCACCTGCTCACCGTTTGTGTTTGGCTTGTTAAAACCAAAGATATATTTACCAATGGAGTTTGAAGATTTACCTAAGGATGAACAAGAAGCGTTGATATTTCATGAGCTAACACACGTCAATAAAGGCGATCATATTGCGGTTATGGTGTGGCGCTTGTGCTGTGTGATAGCGTGGTTTAATCCATTTATTGCCAAGATGGAGCAAAGCTTTATTCGAGCGATGGAATATCGATGTGATGAGTTGACGATTGCTCGGTATCAGATTGAACCGCTGGTATACAGCCGGGCTTTGATTAACTCGCTAAAGCGTGTGAAGTTGCAGACGCCAGTAGATATTGCTGCCAGCTTTGCATCAAATTCACTCACGCTTGATGATTATAAAAAGCGTTTTACCATTATTTTAAAACCTCAGAGCAAGCCTAATAATTGGCCTTTGTTCGCTTTCTTTATCTTGTCTTGTTCTGTATTGGCCTATGGCAACCTGCAATGGGCGAGAGTAACAGTATCAAGCAACACAATGTGGCAATTGCCGGTAGAAAATCCAATGATAACATCACACTTTGGTCATATTTCTAGCTTTCGTCACAATAAAGCACACCAAGGTGTTGATTTTGCAGGAAGTACTGGCGACTCAGTGATGACGGTTGCAGCCGGTATTGTAACGGTTGCTGACAATACCACGCTGGCGAAGAATTATGGAAAAGTTGTATTGATCCAGCATGATAACGGTTATCAAAGTTTATATGCGCATTTATATAGTATAGACGTAGCGGTAGGTGAAAAGGTGTTAAAAGGTGAAATGATAGGCACTATTGGTGAAACTGGCAGAGTAACCGGACCGCACTTACATTTGGAAATACTTCATCAGAATACTCGCATTGATCCCCTAAAGCGGTTGGAAATTTAATATGCTAAAAAAATACTTATTAGCCATCATTCTGTTGGCGGTATCCGGCTGCTCAAAGCAACCTAATTCATCAAATGAAAGCCTGTCAGTGCAGCCTAGTAAAAGAGTAGCAGTTCCTACCGTTACAACTAGCGTCGGTGAGTTACATACCCCCAATTTAAGCACTACCTCATCAGAAGCGACGAGCGACAACAAAAATGACAAGCAGTGGTTGCTTCTCAAGCTCAAGTCAGGTGAGAGCTTAACTACTTTGCTTGCGCCATTCGCATTTAGTGACCGAGATAGTTGGCTAGTTGAAAAGTCAGTCGCGACTTGGACCTCTTTAACTAAGCTCAAGACTGGACAGACAATTGAAGTTGCATTGCGCGAGGGTCAGGTTGAACTTATCCGTTTTGAGCTCGATTTTGCAAAGCTAATAGAGATAAAAAGAGCTAAAGATGGGTGGCAGGCATCACTTGAGAATCTTGAAACCGTTACGCGTACCAAACGACTCTCAACAGTAGTTGAATCCAGCTTTTTTGTTGATGCAAGTAAAGCAGGGATCCCTCACGATATTATCAATCAGGGTATTATTGCGCTGTCACATCTGGTTGATTTCCAGCGAGAAATATATGCAGGTGATCAAATTGACTTTGTTTATCAGCAAAAATCGTTGCTATCGACCTCTAGGCTTGCAGAGAAAAGCGACATAGCCACGCAGCTGCAGCATGTTGCGCTGCTATCAGGAAAAGAAGAATATCGACTTTATCAATTTTCTGATGAGTCAGGAATGTCTGCTTTTTACCATGAAGACGGCAGGCTCGCACAGAGCTTTTTGATGAAAACACCACTCAATGGAGCAAGGTTATCTTCCAGTTTTGGTAAACGTCACCATCCCGTGCTTGGCTATACACGTATGCACAAAGGCATAGATTTTGGTGCGCCGATTGGCACGCCTATTATGGCGGCCGGATCAGGAGAGGTGATCAAGGCCAACTGGGGAGGAAGCTTTGGCAATCGCATTATTTTGGCACATGGTAACGGTTATCAAACGCTTTATGCTCACTTAAAAGGGTTTGCCAAAGGGATTACAGCCGGGGCTAAAGTAAAGCAAGGTGAGGTGATTGGCTACTTGGGAAATACCGGTCTTTCACAAGCACGTCACTTACATTATGAGGTGCACAAAGACGGCAAGGCAATTAATCCGCTTACTCTCAAACAGCCAAAATATATCAAGTTGGAAGGTAAACAGCTCAAGCGCTTTATTGCATATGTGGCACAGGTTTCCGACCGGCTTAATGGCAAGGACTCTCGTATTGCTAGTCAAATAGATAATGTTGAACAGGTACAAGTCGGTGAATAATAAAATGACGACAAGGATCAATAGTTTAGACTTTCTTCGTGGCATAGCTATTCTGTGCATTTTACTGATAAATATAGAAAGCTTTGCTTATCCAAACCCTTGGGGCAGCTATCAGTATGGCTTTATGACGGAACTTGACAGTAAGGTGCGGTATTGGGTTTATTTTGTTGCTCAAGGTAAGTTTTATGGTTTATTGGCTGCCTTGTTTGGTGTCGGGTTGACAATGATAATTCAAAAACAGCCGCTAGGATCTGCAATAACACTCAGCGCCTCACGATTACTGGTATTGTTTATTATTGGCTGTACGCATGCTTATTTTATTTGGAGTGGAGATATCCTTTATCACTATGCTGTGATTGGTATTGTGGCGTTAATGATAATTTTGCTTGGTTCAGCGGTGATAAAATTCAGTATTGTCGTTTGTATTAGCTTTATATTGCTTTTTGGTTATGCCAAAGCAGAGCGAACTAACGCACAGTATCAAGCATATGTAGTAGCACAAAGCGTTGAAAAGGCGCAGCGTTCAAGCAAGCAGCATAGAAGTATTTCGCGTTGGGAAAATAGAGTCAAACAAAAGCTCCCAAGGCATAGTGAACTTGAACACCAGCCAACACTGCAAGCGCATTGGCTTGATAATTTTAGTACACCGCAAGTTCATAAAGGTAAGCTATTTTATTCCAGTATCTTTTGGTCAACATTGATGATGATGTTGATAGGATCGCTGTTGTTTCAAAGTGGATTCTTTAGCGCCAAAAAGCTAAGCCCGCTCGTGGTAGCTGCCTTTATTGGGTTAGTGGTAGTGTCAATATATGCTTCTCAGCAACGCTATTTTCACTGGTTATTACACCCTCATATACCAATACTATCCTATTCAAAGCAAATGTTGGTTGTGTTAAATAGAGAACTTCAGGCGCTAGTTTACATTGTTGTTTTATCTTTGCTTTATAATCGTTTCCTCTGCAAGCTGCGGTGGCTCACGCCAATAAATTTAGTCGGAAGATTTGCGCTGAGTAACTATATTCTGCAATCGATTGTACTGGTGATCATATTCTATGGCTTTGACCTTTATAATACCTATAGTCGTAGTGAGCTATTAGTCCTGTGGATCCTGATGGTGTTGTGCCAAATTGTGCTAAATATGATATACGGACGTTTCTTTACCCAAGGCCCACTAGAGAAAGTATGGCGTACACTCACTGCTAAGCTCAGACAATTTAATGACGATGCTAGGGCGTAAAACTGTGCTCTGAACGTGGTGGCTCATAAACTGCGTTATACTATTTTTTACAAACTTAAACTTATTAATTCTAATGTTTTAAATTTAATATAAAGCTTTGTAACGCATGAATAAAAAGTATGGAATTAAAAATAGTGAGAGGGTGGCATAGTAGACATGTGCAGGCCGCGGCAGAGCTATATATTGAAGCGTTTGGTCGCAAGTTCAAGGCAGCTGTTGCAGACAGGGATAAACTGGTTGCAATCATCGCCAAGAGCTTTGTGACAGAGTACGCTTTTGGGGCTTTTGAAGGTGAAAACTTGCTGGGTATCGCAGGCTTTCAAGATGCGAAAAAAGGTTTTACCTCAAACATAGACTTTGCTGTGTTAAAAGAGGAGCTTGGCTTTTTCGGCGCAATAAAAGCGGCTGCTATTTTTTCTTTATTTGATAGAGCACCTGCACAACATGAGTTGGTAATGGATGGAATTGCGGTATCCAAGCAAGCGAGAGGTAAGGGGATCGGCACGGCTTTGCTGCATGCAGTGCAAAATTACACGCGCGAAAATGGTTTCAAAACGTTACGGCTCGATGTCATTGATAACAATCCAAAAGCAAAACAACTGTATTTAAGAACGGGGTTTGTTGCTTCCCACCACGACGACTTTTCTTATCTTGAGTGGTTAGTTGGCTTTAGTGGCGCAACAACAATGCACTGGCGACCTTGAGTATGGAGGTTGGCTATTAAATTAACCTGAGATCAAGATAGTAACTTGTTCTTTAGTCACTGTTATTAGTTGTGGGGGTCATTAGTTTCACAATTTGAACGAGCCTAGTTCACAAAGTGAGCGTCAGTATTGTATTGATTATATGTTGAATGTCCTTTAGATTTGGTGCTGTTTATAACTTATTTCGACATAGGAAGTTGATATGCGCTTATTTGTTTCTTTTCTATTAATCTTCGCTTTTTTTGATCTTTCGGCAAATGAACAACCGATAGGTTATCCAGATGATGCTCAGTGGGTTGAACCAGAAACGGTTGAAGTACTTTCGTATTGGTGCGTTATATTTGGAAAGTTTTACGGTGGGAATACTACGCCAGCAAAAGTAGACTTAAGTATCTGTTCAAATTGGTTTTTATCAGAGCATGACAAAGCCTATACCAATTCATATGTTGTAACAACAAATTCCGGTGGCTACTTTGTTGGTACAGGTGATAAAACTAAAAAGTTTGTCGTAAATTATACGACGACATGGAGAAAAGCGCATATTAATCCGCCTGTGTCAGGCGTACACGATTACGGGGCTGTCTCTGAATTTAGCGAGCAAGTAAATCAGTGTCCGCCAGACTCTAACCCAGAGTATACACACCCACATGACAGTGATAATGATGGCCAAATAGATCGGTGTTACAATCCAGATGATAAGCTTGTATGTTATTCCCCGCATACAAACTTGTCAAAAAACAATACAGATACCTACTGTTATTAGTGGTGGGTGTCTTTGGTTTATTTATATTTGGTTTATTTATACAAGTGAGCCAGAACAGAAAATGTATCATTTAGTCGTGCGATAAATGGAAAATAGGTAGCTACCAGTTTAAACGCCATTGGTACTCAATTCTAAACTGTTTAGGTGTCAACGAGCTATATATCTTAAACGCTTCATTAAATGAGCGAATGGAGTTGAAATTACTTTGCTCCGCAATAATCGAAATCGGAATGGATGTTCTCGCCAATAACCTCTGAGCTTTCTTAATTCTGATATGCCGATACAATTCGGTAAAGTTAGTATCTAATTCTTTCTTTAACAATCTCTTCAAAGATGACTCACTCACATTTAGTGTCGAGGCACAATCAGTAAAAGAACGAACTTCATCAGCACTAATATACTCTATAAGTCTAGGTATCCAGGTTTGTGGAGTGGCTGTTATATACGACTCAGTTTTATCACAACTGGTGCGTAGGGAGTTCAGAATACTAATCACTTTGGTTACTTGTTCGACTGAATTAGATCGCTTCATTTCTAACATAGGTGTTTTATATAGAGATTCTTTACATTTTGTATCGAGCGATAAAGCAACCACCTGATTAATAGTCTTTAGCCAATGCATAGTAGGTTGAAGCTCTGGGATGGAGGTGTCGAGTAGCTCATTTCCAAATAACACAACTACGATATCTTGAGCTTTACTTTCACAATCCCATGTATGTCGCACATATGGGGGAATGAGAAGTAGCTCACTTCCCTCTGTTCTAGATACTGAATCACCGATATAGCGCTTTCCTTTACAATTAGTCAGCATTATTAATTCATAACTGTCATGAGCATGGAGTTCAAACATTGGAGAACTATTTTTTAAGTGATGAACTCGGATCGAACGGTTTGGTGAAAAACGAGTTAACTTGATATTTGCCATTTGAGCCAAAACCTCCATAAGGTGAGCTTAAACCACCAAAATTACCATGGGTAGTCGTTAAAGTTAAGGACTAGCTAACAAAATAAATAGCTAAATTTTTACTCTCGTACATATTTTTAATTTATAAAGGTCACTCGCATGGGTAATGAGAATCTAAATATTGTTTTCGACTTGGACGGAACCATCGTTAAGCACGGTAAGCCACTAGATAGCCAAAAGGCTAAAGATATAGAAAGGCTTACATCGGGTTATAATTTGTTTTTTGCATCAGCCAGGCCAATTAGAGATATGCTGCCGTTAGTACCAGAAGAGTTGAGAGGTGCTACATTTATCGGTTGTAATGGTGGACAAGCATGGAAACATGGGGATATGATTTTTTCAAACCAATTTCCCTATGAAGCAATTGGACCGATACTCGATCTTTTAAAAGCTAAATCGGCTCCCTATATTATTGATGGTGAATGGAAGTATGCATTTTCACAAAAGAAGCATGAGTTCCACGGTTATATTGAATCACTATCAGATTTTAGAGTGTCGGAGGAAGATATCATTACGAATGGTGTTACCAAGCTCTTAATTCTCTGCTCACAAGTAAAAAAAGATATCGAACAGTTTGTTTTGTCTAATAATCTGAAATGTAGCCTTCATACCCATACTTATGACAACTTTTTTGACTTAACACCCATTAAAACGAACAAGGCTAAAGCTCTTGATAAACTAGGCGTCGAGTTCGAGAACACTTTGGCAATAGGTAACGACTACAACGACTTTGACATGTTAGATAAATCGAAAATATCGATTTTCGTTGGAGAGACTGACTCTTATGGTAAAGCAAGTTACCGCTGTTCATTTGATTGTGTCCTAGATGTAGTAGCAGATATTATAAAAAGCCTGAGTTATAATCACTAAAATAGCTTAAGGGGAATCAGGAAATCAGTTGGATGCCTTCACTTTTCCTACAATATCTAATGAGTATTACTATCAAGTGGATAAATATTTTTTGGTGTGTACCTGAATAATTTCCTCGTCTATATTTTGGCGGTATTAGGATCCACTACATCATTCAAAAAGGAGATGTATATTAATGTCGGAGCAATATTTATTCCTATTCCCTATAGCTAGTCTATTACTCATTGGAGCAATGACACCCGGGCCATCGTTTATTTTAGTTGCGCAAACTGCTATGGCAAAGTCTCGAATTGAAGCCATTTGTATCGCCAGCGGCTTAGCATTGGGTGCTAGTACATTTGCATTAATAGCATCAATCGGGCTCATAACACTTTTTCAATCAGTGCCTCAGCTTTACGTGACATTCAAAATTTTTGGTGGTTTATATCTCTGTTATCTAGGATTACAGATGTGGCGAGTAGGCAAAAATAAAGCCTGTTATGTTGAGTCTGAAGTATCTAGCAACCCTGCTCATATTAAAGCTGTAACTTTAGGGTTAGCAACACAGTTAAGCAATCCAAAAACTGCAATAGTTTTTAGTAGTGTGTTTGCAGCGATGCTTCCTGCTAGAGTGCCAGATTACACAACATTAATATTGGTTGCCGGTGTGTTCGTCTTAAATTTTTCGTGGTACTTTGGAGTTGCTGTGGTGCTATCAAGTTCAAAAGCGCAAACTCGTTATTTGCGGTTTCAGTCAATAATCAATAAAGGTTCAGGTTTAATAATGGGATCATTGGGCAGTAAGTTTGTCGCGGATGGCTTCAAGATCTAACACTGCATTTAGCTCTTATTGGCCTTCCCTGAATTATTTTTTCTAATTTAATTATATCTGAAGTTTTTTTCGATAAGTTTATAATTATACTCGGATTTTAACCTTATTGCATTGAACTGAACGAAGAAAGAGTATAGTTAGGGTTTGGCGCAGAGATTACCTTTGTTGCAGAATATGTAATCGAAATTGATCTAGCGCCACAAAATTATATTGATTGGCAATTGAATCAGAAGCCATAAAATGTCAACCACCGTTGGTGGCACATCATCAGGGTTTAAGGGTTTAAGATACCTATTCTAGTCTATATTGAGTGTGTTAGACCTTAAGCTCTAACGCGTTTTTGTCTAAATACGAGTTGGACGAGCGGCTGTTATCACAATTAGGTTTAAAATATGAAGTTGCTGTTACACGGCCAAGTATGGCACTTATGCAACTGCCAAATTTGATTAAGCGTAAACAATTCCGACACCCACTATTATAAGCGGTGGGTGTCATTAGTTTCAGTATTTTTTGAACTCAAGTCTTATTTAGAGTTAGTCGAGCTTACGTGGAAATGTATTCGCACCGATAAAAAGGCGCTATTTTTGAGGCTCAACCTATTCAAACGCGTTCAATAATTAAACAACCAACCAATCAGCATTAAAAAATGACCATTTAGCAATAATCTACATGCTTTTTCACTTCAGTTGAGTACTATAAAAATATAGGTAACAACTTGTATTGATTATGGTAGATCTTATTTTACGGCCAAAAGAGCGGTTCGTGATGCTCGCGAGCATCGCGGCTATCAGCCTTGCTATTAGTTTAACTGACTGGGTGCAAAGAGGAATGCACCTTTCGGTGAATATTTTACTATCATCGATCCTCGCCGTGATTTGTCTTTACTGGCTGCCAATGGTGTTAAGTTATCTCGGTGTTCAGCGCTTCAAGCTCTCTAACTGGCCACAGCAATATACGCTTTTTTATTGCCTTATGGTGCTTGGTTGCATGTCGTGGGGTGTACTTAGAAGCCTTTTGGTAAATACGCAAACTTTTACCTTGTTCGAAGCCGCAGCGATTGCACTACCTTGGTCTGCGGGTATTTTTGTTGCGACTACGTTTTATCTATCTCAACGTCATTTAAAACAAGAAAAGCAACTTCGGCAGCTCGCCGAGATCAGACTACTACACAGCCAATTAAATCCACATTTTATGTTTAATAGTCTCAATACGATTTCTGCGCTCTTAAAACATCATCCCGAGACTGCTGGTACGCTTATTCATAACCTGGCTGCTGTATTACGTTATTCATTAAAGCATTCTGTGGTAACGGAAGAAGATGCAAAAAGGGTAACGATAGCCGATGAATTAGTGAACTTAAATCAATGGGTTGAAATTGAAACTTGCCGGTTTGGTGAAAACCTTTCGATTACATTTGAAGTCGATGAGTCCTTAATTAACGAGGAAATGCCGGCAATGCTCCTACAACCTATTTTAGAAAATGCCATAAAGCATGCAAAGGTAAATCCACTGAATATCAAAGTGTTGATTGCAGCTGAAGGCGATGAGGTACTTTTTGAGGTGAGGGACAATGGTGTAGGGTTTAGTGGCGCACTCTTGGCACAGCCAGAGAAAGCCGGCTTAGGGCTCTCAATTACCCGCTCTCGACTTCGCTTAGAAGCAAGTACAGAGTTGGAACTAAGCAACGAAGAAAGATCCGCTGGTGCCGTTGTACGCTTTAGATTAAAAAGGAACGGGCAAGTATGTTAAATATCGTCATCATTGAAGATGAGCAACCCGCAATAGAAAAATTGCTTATGCAGCTATCGCTAGTATCTACACATAAAGTCGTTGGCACATACAGGGATCCAATCGCATTCTTAAATAGCGGCAATAATGGCAATATCGATTTGCTATTTGTTGATATTAACCTACCAAGTATCAATGGCATGGCTTTGGCCTTAAAACTTAAGGCCACGGGTTTTATGGGGGCAATAATTTTTACCACAGCACATAGCAAGTTTGCTGTTGATGCTTTCACACTTGGTGCAGTTGATTATTTACTTAAACCATATAATAACGAGCGACTGTCATTAGCGTTATCCAGAGTTGGTGCTATCGCGAGCACACCTGTAGACATAAAATTACCGAGCAAAGTGGCAGGGAAAATCGTATTGATTGACACTAACCGTATTGATGTCATCAAGCTTGAGTTTGGTCAAGCCTACGCTTATTGCGCCGATCAACACTTTCCGTTAGAGGGTTCATTGGATGAGTTACAAGCTCAATTACCCGCGAGATTTTTAAGAGTCCACCGCGACACCGTTATTAATCAAGAAGCCATCGTCTCGTTTGAACGTTGGGTCACGGGGGGTTATTTGGTGAAATTACGTGGTAGCAACCAGCAAGTTATCACGAGCCGAAACGGCGCAAAAATACTCAAACAAAAACTGATCAGTTAAATAGTTAGGAATTAACATGATGAAATTTATTATGCCATTGGCTTTGGTAGGGTTACTTGCGGCTTGTTCAAATGACGCGCAGCCCGATGTGAAGAAGCAGTTTATACAAGAGGGTCAACCACGGCCTTTGGTTGTTGTACTGGGGGGAAGTGAAGGGGGAAATACACTCTCAGCTTCCCATTGGCGACCTTTTCTTGATGGTTTTAATGACATTGGTGTATCTGTTGCCGCAATGGGATATTACGGTACTCAAAATACGCCAAGCAGTGCGGCAGAATTATCGCTGAATAAAATTGCTGATCGAATAATCACGCTGACGAAAGATCCCATGATAGATGAAAAATGTGTCGCAGTTTATGGTTTCTCCAAGGGGGCTGAACTTGCACTATTGTTAGGCGCACACTTTGATGAAATTAATCATGTTGTTTCAGTAATGCCCAGCCATGTTAGCTGGAATGCAGTTAAAACACTTTCGTCTCGCTCAAGTTGGTCGCTAAATGGGACACCACTTGATTATATTGATGCGCCCTTACTCTCATGGAAAATGCAAAAAGGCAATATCACAGGAGAGTTTACTCCAGCTTTTAATCAAGCACTGAGTGAGGCGAGTGCAGACGCCGTTGCAGCGGCAAAGATCCCTGTAGAAAAAATCAATGGACCAATATTACTGGTGTCGGCAAAACATGACGAGATCTGGCCATCTTATCAAATGTCACAGCATATAGAGTCGAGTCTACAAACAGCCAAATTTTCTTATCCATTTGAACATATTGCAATGGATGGCGGGCACTATAGTTTCAATAAAGAAGTGCAAACGCAAGTTAACCAGTTTTTACATCAGACATTGGTTGATACTTGTATGGCCCGTTAAAAAATACCACCTAATCTTCGTAATTAATGCCTTTCTAGCAGCCAGTTTTAGCGCTAACTGCGTAAATTCACCTTGCTTACAGGATGTAGGCACCGTAGCGAGAGTAGGACGCGGAAGCGGTGTTATTCCCAAAACTGTCTAGCTAGATAAGGGTATAATTTAATGTGATATTAAAAAATGGGTTAGCTGTTTTTTATCTAAGCCTCAGGTTAGTTACGAGTTTAGTGTTGAGAAGGTGACACTGAATGTTGCGCCACCAAGTGTGTTCTTGCAGGTAACGTCTAAAGTGGCATGATGTAAATCTACCACTTCTTTTACGATGGCAAGGCCAAGGCCGCTTCCGGTCATTGATGATTGCTCTTTGCGCCAAAAACGTTCAAAGATCTTTTCGTAGTTTTGAATGTCAATTCCAGGCCCGCTGTCCATCACCGAAATACTGTTTCCTGACGCATGTACTTTTATTAGTGCACCTTCTGCGCTATGGCGTAACGCATTCTCGATAAGATTTTTGATCATGATGTGAATAGAAGACTGATCGCCTGCAAACATCTCACCATTTTCGTCTATCTCTAATTCTAATTGTTTGTTCAACGTAACAGATAAAGGAGCCAGCATCATACAAGCTTCTTTTGCCAGAGGGGTGATACTAAGTGGTTGCTTTGCATAAGCGTCGAGACTCTGGGCACGCGATAAGTCAAGTAGTTGTTGTACCACCCGAGTCATATAGCTAACATCAGCTAAAATTCCAGCATGGGTGTTTTTATCCAGTTTTGCCAACTCCACTCTCGTGTTTAAAATAGCAAGCGGCGTTTTTAATTCATGGGCGGCATTTGCAACAAAACGCTTCTGTTCATCAAACCCAGTTTCGACCCGTGCAATTGCTTGGTTTAGCGAATGCACAATAGGTACAATTTCAACGGGTAAACCTTGCTCGCTCAGGCGGAAGTTAAGTTGCTCGGGTCTTACTCGTGCCAATTGTGCCGCAACACTTTTTACTGGTTTCACAATCGAGCGGATCGAAAGGTATCCCACTAGCATAAATACAAAAAATGCGGCAATGATAATAAAGATAGACACTTGGCTAAGTGCAGGCATAACCGCTTCGTTTGCAAGCTCACCAAGCAGATCGTTTCTACCTAGGTAGATATTAACAGGTACGTTATCTATTTCCGTTTCTATACGGTAACGGTCTATGCCCTTTAAATGAGAGTAGCCAACAGGAATATCTTGGTTGTCCATTAAAGCTTGAAGTGCCGTAGAACTAGTGATGTTGGACGTCGATTGAAGCAGTGTCTCGTTCGTTTCGCCATGGGTTACCCTGAAAACCAAATTGTTATATAAAGCGTCATATCCCCACTTTTCTGCAACATTATCAGATTGATAGACTAGCTCACGGTTGCTGTTAAATGATAGCTGCTCTTGAATATCTTCACTCATCCCAAACATACTTTCTTTTACGGCTAAGTTAGCGTAATTAGTTGAAAATAAGTACAAACTTATTCCAATTAAACTAAATACGCTGGAACCGATAATAAAGAAATGCAGATAGATTTTTTTGGCCAAAGAAATCGGTTTCATGTCAAAATATATCCTATGCCACGTAGGGTATTAATGGTCGTTTGTGCATTAGATGACTCTAATTTTTTACGGATCCGATGAACCGCGACTTGAATTGCATTATCTGTTACTTCAAATCCCATGGCGTATATTGCATCATATAAGGCATCTTTACCCACCGTTAACCCTGCATTTCGGATCAGATATTCCAAGATGGCCACTTCAGTTTTTCCCATTGTTAAGTTTTCACCACAGACGGTAACCCTTCTTGCTTTGGTATCGAGCGACACATTGTTATGGGTGAGCAGATTTGCGGTGTAACTACTTGGGCGACGCAGTAGTGCTCTTAACCTTGCTTTTAGCTCATCAATGGCAAAAGGCTTGTTGAGGTAATCATCAGCCCCCAAATCAAGACCTTTAATGCGGTCATCTACACTTCCGCGCGCTGTGAGAATAAGTATCGGTAGCGTATTTTGTTGTTTGCGGATCTCGCGAATGACCTCTAACCCGTCTTTATCGGGCAAACCAAGGTCTAAAACGAGAGCGTCATACTGCCAACTTTGCATCAATTGCGTATTTTGTGCTGCGGTTATGGCAATATCAGCAGCATGACCATCTTGGGCGATAGCTTGTTGAATAAATTCAGCAAGCTGCTGGTTATCCTCAGTAATTAGCACTCTCATTCGTTTGTAAGCTCCTTTTTTGTGTTATGTTTTGGCTTTGCTGGAAACGCTTGCCTGCAAGTATCAGCTTGAGTAATACAGGTAATACCAGCATGCTCAATAGAGTTGAGGTCAACAAACCACCAATCACAGCCCAAGCCAATGGTGGCCATAATGGGCTGGCGCTTGATGTTAACGGCAACATGCCGATTATTGTGGTTAATGTGGTCACTATAACAGGACGAATACGGTTTTGTACCGATAAGCAAATTGCCTCTTCTAGTGTACAGCCTTGTTGTAAGTGGTTGAGCGCATTTTCGATCAATAAAATTGCAGTATTTACCACAATTCCCATGAGTGCGAGTACGCCTAAGATTGACATAAAGCCGAAGGGGATCCCAGTAATTGCGAGCATCGCCGGTGCACCAATAATACCAAGCGGTATGGTCAGCATAACCAAAGCGGTTAGGCGATAAGAATTAAACTGTACCATCAATGCGGCAAACAAGAGTGCTATGCCAAAAGGAAGGGTTTGTAGTAACGCGCCATTGGCTTCT
Organism: Pseudoalteromonas sp. McH1-7; assembly: GCF_013366255.1. Lineage (NCBI taxonomy): Bacteria > Pseudomonadati > Pseudomonadota > Gammaproteobacteria > Alteromonadales > Pseudoalteromonadaceae > Pseudoalteromonas > Pseudoalteromonas sp. McH1-7. Next base: position 56,980 of record NZ_JABWPQ010000028.1, read on the forward strand.
TCTGACTCTTCTAGTTCGCCGCCAAAGCTAAGCTTTACAAGGTGTTGTTTGGCTATACCTTCCAGCGTTGGCTGTAACGTCTGTAATATATTTTCTTCATCACTGCTAGGTAGTACATCCGCCTTTATTGACATGATAAATTCACCATTGCGTCGCTCAATAAAAGGAGGTGCATTGACAATATCTGCCGATACCAGTCCAGACAGTGCTGTGGTGGCATATTGGGGCAATAGTACCTGTGTATTTACCATATCAACACTGCTTTGGGTTGAGCTCGGGTCAAAGAGAACAAGCTCTACAGGTTCAAAATTATAATCAAGCGTGGTTACTCGCAGCCCAGAACTTCTCCAAGCGATATAATCAGCTATTTCTTCGTGACGTAACCCAAAAGCAGACAAAGCGAGTTGGTCTATGTCTAAGTTGATAGCGGGCGCACCGAAACTATAATTTCTGTATGGAGAAACGACTTCTGGATGCTGGCGAAGTTCCAAAAACATGGCTTCTGCGGCATTGAATAGGGCAGTTTGATCATTGCCTGTGAGCCTTAACTCAATTGGGCTTTCAATTGGTGGCCCTTGTCCTAATTCTTGGGCTTTGACCAGTACTTCGGGAAATTGCTGTATTAGCACACTATTTAGTGATTGCGAAAATTCAACCGGATCTACGTCCTCTGTAAGTGTTACTACTACGCGAGCAATATGAGTTTCGCCAGGCTTTTGTGCGAGGTTATAGTAAAACCTTGGACCTGAAAAGCCACTAAAAACCATGACGTCGGTAACGTGTTTATTGCGACTGGCAAAATCAGCCACCTCATTTGCGGTTTGAGTTGTGGTGTCGATATGACTAGAGAGCGGTAATTGCACATCGATATATATTTGATTACGGTTCGCGCTTGGAAAAAATTGACCATTAGCGCTTGGCAATGAAAGTAGTGCGGTGACAAGCACTGCAGCTAGGGTGAGCGTTATCACAGGCTTTTTTAGCACAAGAGCGGATAAATGATACCCGAGCTTTGACAGAGCGTCTGCGAAGTGGCGCTGCCATTTTTCAAGTCCAGTATTTGAAACATGAATATGAGCAAACAAGATGGGTATGAGTATTAGTGCAGCAAGGTAGCTCAAAGAGATACAAATAATCACCAATATAGGGATTGTTGCGATAAAATCTGCAACACTGCCTTTGGCAAGTAACATTGGGATAAAAGCAGCAATCGTGGTGGCGGTTGCGGCAGCAAGCGGTTTTCTTAACTCAATGACCGAGCGTGTTATTGCTTTTGCTACCGTTACACCTTTATTAATATGGTGGCTTAGTCGTTCAGCAATAATAATACAGTTATCGACCATTAAACCGAGTGACAGTACCAGACCGGCAATGGTCATCTGGTGGATAACGCCGTCAAAAATGGTGAATAATGCAATAGACGATAAGACAATAGCAGGTACGGTCAGGCTTATAATTACGGCACTTTGTATCGACAGAAATAGCAGAAGAATGACACCGATACCAATACAGCTTTGAATAAGCGAATTAACTAAACCGTCACGCCGTTTCTCTGACCAATCTGGCTGAAAAATCTCTATGGACACCGGTGTGCTGTCATATCGTGTATTGATGTCAGTCACGGCTTGTTTAATCGTATGACCAGCGGCTTCAATATTTACTTGATTCGGCGGTAGGGAAAGGGCGATCCCGATAACCTGTTCGCCATTTTTCCAAAACTGTTCAGTTGCTGTTGGTTGCGCTCTGTAATGGATGTCTGCAATGCTACCCAGTGGCACTTTCGCACCTTCAGGTGTGGTTAGCTGTAGATCAACAATTTGTTCGTCTTGATTGAGGTGGTTAATGGGCAACAATGCAAGGTTACTGAGATTGTTAGAAAGTACACCAAGATTATTTTGTTTATTGGCATCTCTTAGCTGCTGTGCGATGGCTGTTGGTGTGAGCCCCAGAGCTAACATTCGGTGTTGAGAATAACCGATAGCCAGTTCAATGCCTGGGTCACCAATTAATGTCGCTTCCCTCACGACGGCAAGCTGGCGTAATTCATCGCGTATTTTTACTGCTATTTTACGATCCATAGCCAACCCATTCCCGGTCTGAACGACAAGTAAGATCCCCTGCGTATCTTGTGCTCTGTCCATAACCTGAATTGAGCCGCCATTTAGCCCTGTGCGAAAGGGCGCAACTTCCTCTTTGATCCGCTGCCATATCAAATCAGTGTTATATTCTTGCTCGTTAAGCTCTATGTCAATAGTGGCATTACCGAAACGGATCCTAGATTGAATTGTATTAATTTGCTCAATTTTGGCGAGGCTGCGTTCTAGTGGTTTGACGATGCTATCATTTAACTGGGTAGCACTTTGACCCGGGATAGTTATCTGAATAAAACCATTGCGATAAGGAAAGCTAGGATCTTCTTGGCTTTTTGCATTAAACCAACCGAATAATCCTGTAATAACGAGAAGCAGCGATAGCCCAAGGACTAAGCGTGTTGAAGCATATAAACTCAGTCTATTTTTTATCATTATCTTGGCCTCTTAGCATGGCTAAATTCACCCCCAATTTGGCGGCGGAGGTGACTAGCACGTCTTGACCTGCAAGTCTTGGCGCGGTCACTAATACTTTATCTCCTTCGTTACCAAGTACATTGACAGAAAACCGTTCAAGCTCTGGCTGGGCAACAAAAACATAAGCTTGCTTGTTCAGGTCGTAATGAATTGCAGAAGCTGGAACGCGAAATAGGGGATCATGAGTAATTGCAAGTTCAAGGCGACTAAGTAACCCAACTAATTCAGGGCTTTGATGATTTAAATCCACGGTTAATTTAAATAAACGTCCTACAGCCATTGATGGCAGGCTTTTCTCGATTACTTTGCCCGTTAACGTTTTATTGATTGATGGCACATAGATAGTAACGGTTTGATTGATAGCTAAATCAATATATTCTTGCTCAGGCAATAGAAACTCAGCTTTTAATGTTGTTAGTGTTTGTAACTGGAAGATGGGTTGACCAGCATCAACAACATCCCCTGCACGTGCATAGTTGTTTGTTATGATGCCATCACTTGGCGCTACAATCTGCTGTTCATTTAACATGTTTCTTGCCTCTTCAAGCAGCACTTTCGCTGAGCGGACTTGTTGAACTTGTTGATTGAGTTCAAGTCTTGCAATATCTAAAACAGAGTCTGAAACGAGCTTTTTAGCAAATAGCTTTTTGAGTCGTTCAAAATCCCGCTCTGCCTGCGCTTGTGCTTGCTGAGCGCTCGTAAGCTGAGATTGTTTTTCACGTAATTGTGTCTCCAAAGTCGGCGAATACAGTGCAGCAAGCACTTCGCCTTTGACAACTCGTTTGCCTGCAAAAGCCGATAATGACTTTATTCGCGCAGTGCTGAGTGAGGCGACATCGACAACATCACTCCCCGTAATTGTGCTGTAAAAACGTTTAGTTGGAATCGTTTCAACCAGCTCTACGGCTTCGAAGACCTCTGGTTTTACTATGTATTCAGCCACTTCTTCTTTTGGCTCAACACTACAGCCCAGCAGGGCTGTAGTGAATAACAAAAAAATGAATTTAAAAAACATAGACATATCCAAGAATAATTTGTGCGCTGCCTGAAGCGTCCACAAGCGGTGAGTCTTTGATCTCGCTGCCATAGCTGGTGTAACTTATGTCAGCTTTAATCATATGATGCTTGCCCAAAAACCAGTCGCTTTGTATGCCGACTTCAAAAGCAGTACTTGAATCACCAAGATAAAAGGCTCTATTGGTTTGTGCTTCAGTGGCTTGAACGCCGTAGTAATAATCAACCAGATCCTCACTTTGAAAGTTTGCGGCGATGTAGGGGAAGACGCGACCATCTTCAAATCTAAATGGCACGCCATAACTCACACTGGCTTCATAACCTTTGTGTGTGCTACTGACATCGTGCATAAATTCAAAGCCAAACTCACCAAAACTGGTATCGTACTCCATCTCAAAACCAGCATCGAAGCTCATGTCTCTGTCTTCCATACCGATAAAGTAATCACTATCGTTTGCCTCAAAGCCGTCTAGCCTGAGGTGTGCAGAAAGGCTGATCTCAAACTGCTCAGTTTGGTAGACCTTATAATTCGCTCTTGGTCCAAGTAAGCTAAAGTTGCCATATTGGATGGCAACAGCTGGGACAAACTCAGTTTCATTACCTATGCCAACGTAGCCTTGGTCTTGAGAAATAATTGCTGCACCAATTCCCCATTTTAGTTGCGGTGATTCTGGTGGCTCGTCTGCTAATACTTGTGTGCTACAAATAATAGATATAGTGGTGACGAGGTTAAGTAGTTTTCTAGCCATAATGATATTCCTTGAAGTTCATGTTTTTTCATTGCAGCTAGAGTAAGCCAGTAAACTTTCTCGAAACTTACAGCATAGAAAATAATCATCTGTGCCTTAATTTGATAAGTTGTCATTGCTGTTGTGTCTGCAAAAGCTTAGTATCGGGGTACTTCGTAGGCGTAGAACAACGCGTTTGAATTAAATCTACCGGTGCTACTGTAGAGTAGCCTTACGGTTTACTGAATAAGAATAACAAGGGCAAGTAATGAGTGAAGAACAAAATCAACCACAACAAGAAGCGCTGACGCCGGAGCAACAGCGTGAACGGTCTATTCAATGGCAACGTAGCTGTGTGCAGGCTGCGCAGAAGCACCTTGCAGACAAAGGAATATTGCCTGAAAGTATCATAGAAAAAGAATGCCGCTATATAGAACCTTTAGTGGCACTTTGGAAAATAAAGGGCCAAAATGGAAAGCGGTACTGGGTCATTACCGGAAACCTACCCACTGATCATATTGAGTCCTCAGCAGCTGCAACACCAAGGGATGCGCTGCGCTCTTTCTCATTTCATTGGCAGCTCAAAGCCGATGAAATTATGGCCACTAAGCCGGTAGAAAAGACCCAAGCTCAATTTGCAAATTTATTGATTAACCGAGCGCATGGTTTATACGACTTATTTGCTAAAGAAGAGCTCTGGGCTAGTGAAGCATAGTAAATGGCTCTGTTTTTAAAGCCTGGATAGGGCATTTCAAGCGCTGTCTTGGAATGCCTGCTTCCATAAAAACGTGCCCGTGCTCTGAAAACCCAGATTGTAAGAATTCCGGTACTTCATCTAGAATGCACTGGATATAAATATTTTCCAGCCCCTTATCTTTTGCGATATCAACGAGCCCACTAATAAGGGAAGAGTAGGCCTCTCTATTACGGTGTGATTTGAATATGGCGATCCGACTAAGCAAACCGTCCTGACATAACCGCCCAGTGCCGACGGCACCATCGTGGTCATCAATGATAATTAAATGCTCGGCGGTAATATCTTGTTGGTCAAACTCTACGTCTTTTGGGATATGAAGCTCGCAAACAAATACCCGCTCTCGTATTGCTTTAAGCTCAAACTTTTTGGCCTGCCAATTTACTCGACTAATTCTATAACTCATACTGCCCTCGATATACAGATTACACCTGCATTCCCTGTTCATGACAAGTTAGAGCAGACAAGCCTCTATAAGTGCAGAGACTTGCAGTATGTTATTGTTATTGTGAACGCGACTATCTTGTTCTAACAGGCGTTACTCCCAGCTATCGTCGTCGTCAGTTTCTTCTGGATCACTGTCTTCAACGAAGTACGTCCCATCATTAAATAGTTTAGTTAACGTTTGTTTAAATTCCAAGCTATCTAAAGCAGGAATTATTGCCTTAAAGTCTATCGTCGTATGATCGGTCAATTGTTTAATTGCCTCTAAACAATGATGGCTCAACGTGTAGTTTTCACCATTTACGCTAAGCAAAACATGTGTCTCACAGGTTTGATAAATTGCTCGCACGCCACCTGCGCGATAAATTATCGGGTTTTCTATTGCGATTTCATCAAGATCTTGTAACTCCAGTGGTGGATCGAGGGGGGCTAAGTCCATTTCATGCTTTGGCTCGCTTAGCGTTTTTCCAAGCCAACTACTATAAAGTTTATCGTCTTTCATTAAATCGTGAAGCATAGTGTGGATCTGCTGTTTGTCTGAGGCTGTTACTTCACCTATTGATGCTCGGGGGGATAGATCAGGATCACTGAATCTTTTCTTGCCTGCTTCCATATCAATAATGTGATCCGCGAAGCTAGAAAGTAAGTCTTTTTGATCTGGGGCTCTAAAACCGACAGAGTAATTTAAGGCGTTTTCGACAGCATAGCCCTCATGGGGACAAGCTGGTGGTATGTATAAAATATCCCCAGGCTCGAGTACCGCATCTATGACTGCATTGAACTGCTCAACTTGAAGTAGGCTTTTGTTTTGAGCGAACTGTTTTAAACTATCGTCACGAAGGCCAACTCGCCAATGGCGTTTTCCTTGTCCTTGAATAATAAAGACATCATATTGGTCTAAATGCGGTCCTACGCCGCCTCCGGGTGTGGAATAGCTGATCATTAAATCATCTATTCGCCAATTTGGAATAAATCTAAATGCTTCTACTAATTCCGCGGCTTGTGGATGCCAATGATCAACTGCTTGAACAAGCAGTGTACTGTTACTGTCAGTTAGTAACTCAAACTGTTCGAATGGACCGTGGTACGCTTCCCATTTGTCTTGGTGGTTAGTAACGATACGCGACTCTATACAGTCTTCTGTTGCGAGGCCGGCAAGTTCTTCCGGGGCAATTGGATCGATAAAATTCTGAAAACCTTGTTTGATCAATAGTGGTTTTTTTTGCCAATATTGCTCAAGAAATTGGCCGAATGTTAGATCATTTATTTGCAGTTGATACATGAGGGGATCCCTGAGATAAAAAAAGCGAAAGAGGCAGACTCTTTCGCTTATCTTATACCAATTCACAGCGGATTAAATCTACATTTGAGACTAAATAGTGCTGAACTGGTGTTAAAACAGAGTGATTTTACACTTAGTTTAGTTCATCAATAAACGCTTCAGCACGACCGATGTAGTTCGCTGGCGTCATTTCTTTCATCTGTGATTTTACTTCATCAGGTAACGCTAGGTTATCAATAAAATCAGCCATGATTTCTTGGTTGACACGCTTACCGCGAGTAAGATCCTTTAGCTTTTCATATGGTTTTTCAATACCGTACTTACGCATCACTGTTTGGATAGGCTCAGCTAAAAGCTCCCAGTTGTCATCAAGCTCTGCCAGTAAACGCTCTGCATTTACTTCTAACTTACTAACACCTTTAAGCGTTGCTTGGTAGGCTATCAGCGCATAACCCATACCAACGCCTAAATTACGTAATACTGTAGAGTCCGTCAGGTCACGTTGCCAGCGTGATACAGGCAGCTTTTGTGCTAGGTGAGCGAAAATAGCGTTAGCAATGCCAAGGTTACCTTCGGAGTTTTCAAAGTCGATAGGGTTAACTTTGTGTGGCATTGTTGATGAACCAATTTCGCCTGCAATCGTTTTTTGCTTGAAATGATTGAGCGCAATATAACCCCAAACGTCACGATCAAAGTCGATTAATATGGTGTTGAAGCGAGCGATAGCATCAAACAGTTCAGCAATGTAATCATGCGGTTCGATTTGAGTAGTGAACGGGTTCCACGTCAGGCCTAAACTTGAGACAAACCGTTCGCTGTGAGCATGCCAGTCGTAATCTGGGTATGCACTTAAATGCGCATTATAGTTGCCAACTGCACCATTAATTTTACCTAGTAACTGTACATTTGCGATCTGCTGGCGTTGGCGCTGAAGGCGAACATAAACATTTGCAAACTCTTTGCCCATGGTTGATGGCGAAGCCGGTTGGCCGTGAGTACGAGTCATCATTGGGATAGATTTGTATTCTACAGCTTTTTCTTTAATCGCAGCGAGTAACTCATCGCAATAAGGCAGTAGCACGTTGTCGCGGGCTTCTGTAAGCATCAAACCGTGTGACAGGTTGTTGATGTCCTCAGAGGTACAGGCAAAATGAATAAACTCATTAACAGCATGTAGCTCGGCATTATCCGCTACTTTTTCTTTAAGAAGGTATTCTACAGCTTTAACGTCGTGGTTGGTGGTGCGTTCAATCTCTTTGACACGTGCAGCATCTGCTTCGCTGAAGTTTTCAACAATGCTATCTAGAAGTGCATTTGCTTCATCGCTGAAAGCTGGTACTTCGGTGATGGCGTCGCTGCTCGCTAATGCTTGTAACCAACGAACTTCTACGATGACGCGATACTTTATCAAGCCAAATTCACTGAAGATACTTCTCAGTTCTTTAGTCTTGCTACCATAGCGACCATCCACAGGAGAGATAGCGGTTAACGCTGAAAGCTCCATAATAACTCCTAACTGTTTGTTTTGAACGATACTTTTAGAGTGGCTTTGGCGCCACTACGAATTTACAAATAACTCTTTGCCGCGCTGATGATTTTTTTCTTCGCAAAGAAGAAGTGACGACGTTTTCCACCGAGTTGACGCCACAATACAGCACTGCGGATCCCTGCTAGCAGTAATGCTCGGATTTTTTGTTGCGTAGCAGGTTGTTTTAATAGTTCAGGCTTGCCAAATACTTGGATTTTAGGGCCTAAGGGGCTGATAACTTGTCCGTATATATCGGCAAGGGAAGCAATGATTTGACTTTCATAGATGTCAAAGTGTAGAAGTTGACGCTCTACCTGTTCAATTTTTTGTGCCAATAAGTTGAGTGATTTACTGTCGTTTGTTAACACTCTTTCCAGTTGCATCATCGCGCCAACGTATTTAACCATTTCAACGTCTTTCTCACCGCCCGCAGAAAGTTGCTCAACCAGTGTTTTACATCCAGCTTTAATTGCAAATTTATCTGGATAAACATCTTCAGGTCGCTCGGGGGCGGTATTAATAATGCTCTTTAGAAAGCCTTCTACTTCATTATCATTAAATGTCCCGTAGCGGGCACATTTTTGTACCAGTTTACTGATTTGGCACATCGCGGCCAAAGGCATTACAGATTGATTTTGCATTACTTTATTACCGATTCAATGATCCCGCCACCAAGGCATACGTCATCGGCATAGAATACCGCTGATTGTCCTGGTGTAACCGCTTTTTGTGGCTCATCAAATAGCACGCGAGCCATGCCGTCTTGACCGACTAAAAGCGTACATGGAATATCGGTTTGTCGATATCGTGTTTTTACGGTGCAACGTGTCGTACCTTGGGGACCTACTCGGTCAACCCAGTGTAGTTGATTAGCATTTAAACCGTTACTGAATAGGCGAGGGTGATTCTTTCCTTGACCTACAACCAGAACATTTCTTTCAATGTCCTTGTCTACTACATACCAAGGTTCACCATTGCCTTCTTTTGAACCGCCAATTAATAAGCCTTTGCGCTGACCGAGCGTGTGGTACATCAAGCCTTCGTGTTCACCAACATGATTACCGTCACAATCCTCAATCACACCAGGTTGCGCTGGTAAAAACTTCGCAAGAAAGTCTTTAAATTTGCGTTCACCAATAAAACAAATACCGGTTGAGTCTTTTTTATCATGTGTGATTAAGCCTTGTTCTTCCGCAATTTTGCGCACTTCTGGTTTAGCGATTTCACCTACAGGGAAAAGCGTTTGCGCAATATGCTCATGACTTAGCGTGTAAAGAAAATAGCTCTGGTCTTTGTTCTCGTCTTCCCCACGCAACATAGCGAATTTACCATCGCGCTCGGCTCGTCGAACGTAATGTCCTGTCGCAATATAGTCAGCGCCAAGTGCTTCAGCAGCAAATTGTAAAAATGCTTTAAATTTGATTTCTTTATTACACATGATGTCTGGGTTTGGCGTACGACCCGCCTTGTATTCTTCAAGGAAATGTTCGAACACATTATCCCAGTACTCGGCGGCAAAGTTGACGGTGTGTAGTTCAATGTCTAGCTTGTCACAAACTGCCTGAGCATCTTTTAGATCTTCAGCTGCAGCACAATACTCATCATTGTCATCTTCTTCCCAGTTTTTCATAAACAGGCCTTCGACCTGGTATCCTTGCTGTTTTAAAAGGTAGGCAGATACGGAAGAATCAACACCGCCGGACATTCCGACGATAACTTTAATGTGACTATTATCGCTCATAATTTTGCTATTAATCTTAATGCTCAGTAAGAAAGCGCTTATTATACTTAAATCTCTTCAAATTGCACGTCTGTGAAGTGCCCGTGGTAGGTGTTAAAGCACTAAGTGCAATGTGCTAAACCACCTTGTATTCACCATTTTTTAAATTGCCCAAGCTGTATGATCCGATTTGGGCACGGATCAGTCTGAGCGTCGGATGGCCTATGTGTGCAGTCATCCTTCGCACTTGGCGATTACGGCCCTCTGTGATTGAGATTGACAGCCACGTAGTGGGGATATTCTTACGCTCACGAATAGGCGGGTTTCTTGGCCAGATATCAGGTTCAGTTATTACCTCTACTTTGGCAGGCAAGGTTGGCCCGTCTTTTAATTCCACTCCATTTCTCAAGGCATCAAGGTTATCATTGGAGGGGATGCCTTCGACTTGAACCCAATATGTTTTATAGGTCGATTTCTTAGGTGCGGTCAGTTTATTTTGTAACTTACCGCAGTTAGTGAGTAATAATAACCCTTCGCTGTCTCGGTCTAAGCGACCTGCAGCATAAACATCTTTAATATCAATAAAGTCGGCTAGGGTTTTACGGTTTTGATCGTCAGTGAATTGACACAATACATCAAAAGGTTTGTTAAACAATACTACTTTGACTTGCTTTGGCGGCAGTGTTGGCTTTAACGGCCTTTGGTTAACCGGGGGCTTTCGTGATTTAGACCGTTGAAGAAAAGGGGGCTTTTTTCTTTGCGGTGCTCTGGAGTTTGATTTGCTGGCTCTATTACTTGTGCTCATCGCCATATTCCTAGTTTTCACGAAAAGCAGTATATTAACGCAATTGAGCAAATGTGTCGCCCAAAAGCAAAAAAGCGGCCTTTTGGCCGCCTTTAGTGGTTTAACTAAACATTAAAGTGAAGCTAAAATATCGTTGAGTACAGATGACGGACGCATTGCTGCAAATGCTTTGTCGTCCTCTGGCTGGTAATATCCGCCAACATCCATTGACACACCTTGAACTTCGTTCAATGCTGCAACAATTTCGCTTTCTTTAGCAGTCAGCTCGCCAGCTATATTTTCAAATTTGGCTTTAAGCTCAGTATCTTGGTCTTGCGCTGCAAGTTCCTGCGCCCAGTACATTGCCAGATAGAAGTGGCTACCACGGTTATCCAGCTCTTTCACTTTACGTGAAGGAGACTTGTTCTCGTCAAGGAATTTAGCTGTCGCTGCATCCAAAGTATCAGCTAAAACTTGCGCCTTAGCATTACCTGTTGTTTGACTTAAGTGCTCAAAAGAAGCCGCAGTTGCTAGGAACTCACCTAAAGAATCCCAGCGTAAGTGGTTTTCTTTTTCGAATTGTTGAACATGCTTAGGTGCAGAACCACCGGCCCCCGTTTCGAATAAACCGCCGCCATTCATTAGTGGTACGATAGATAGCATTTTTGCACTTGTACCAAGCTCAAGAATAGGGAAAAGATCTGTTAGGTAGTCACGTAGCACGTTACCTGTTACAGAAATCGTGTCTTCTCCTTTTTTCATACGCTCAAGGGAGAAAAGAGTCGCATCGACAGGTGCTTTGATCAAGATCTCAAGACCATTTGTGTCATGCTCTGGAAGATACGCATTGACCTTTTTGATTAGCTCTGCATCGTGTGCACGGTTTTCATTTAACCAAAATACAGCAGGTGTATTGGTTGCACGAGCGCGATTCACGGCAAGTTTAACCCAGTCTTTAATTGGTGCGTCTTTGACCTGACACATGCGCCAGATGTCACCTTCTTCAACAGTGTGCTCAAGTAATGTATTACCAGCTGTATCAACTACACGAATTGTACCCGCAGAAGGCGCTTCAAAGGTTTTGTCGTGTGAGCCGTATTCTTCTGCTTTTTGAGCCATTAGGCCAACGTTTGGAATCGTGCCCATAGTGCGAGGATCAAAAGCACCATGCTCTTTACAGAAGTCGATAGTCGCACTGTAAACGCCTGAGTAACAGCGATCAGGAATTACAAAAGCGGTGTCTTGTTGTTTACCTTCAGCATTCCACATTTGACCACTAGAGCGAATAGCTGCAGGCATCGACGCGTCAATGATGACATCACTTGGAACATGCAGGTTAGTAATACCACGGTCAGAGTCAACCATCGCGATATCAGGCGCAGTTTCATATACTGCGTTCAGATCTGCTTCAATCTCTTGGCGCTTTGCGTCATCAAGAGAGTCAATTTTAGCGTAAACGTCGCCAATACCATTGCTAGCGTCAACGCCGATTTCAGCAAATGTCGCTGCATGCTTTTCAAATACGTCTTTATAGAAAACCTTAACAGCATGACCAAAGATAATTGGATCAGATACCTTCATCATCGTCGCTTTCATGTGCAGCGAGAACAATACACCTTTATCTTTTGCTTCTTGTACTTGTGCCGCAAGAAATTCGCGTAGTGCACTGGCACTCATACGTGAAGCATCAATAATTTCACCTGCAAGAAGTGGAGTGCTTTGCTTTAATATGGTTACCTCGCCATTGGCCGCTACGTGCTCAATACGCACATCTGTTGCTTCGTTAACAGTTACAGATTGCTCAGAACCAAAAAAATCACCGTCAGTCATTGAAGCTACATAAGATTGTGAGTCTTTTGACCAAGCACCCATCGAATGTGGGTTTTTACGCGCATAACCTTTTACAGAAGTAGGAGCACGGCGGTCAGAGTTACCTTCACGAAGTACAGGGTTTACAGCACTGCCTTTAATTTTATCGTAACGCGCCTTAATGTCTTTTTCTTCGTCCGTTTTAGGCTCTGAAGGGTAGTCAGGTAACGCGTAGCCTTTTGCCTGCAATTCTTTGATTGCAGCACGAAGCTGTGGAATAGACGCACTGATGTTTGGTAATTTGATGATGTTTGCTTCAGGCGTCTTTGCAAGTTCGCCTAATTCCGCTAGCGCATCACCAATGCGTTGTTCTTCTTTTAAATATTCAGGGAAAGTTGCAATGATGCGTCCTGCTAGAGAAATATCGCGAGTTTCTACTTCGATATTTGCAGGCTTGGTGAATGCTTGGATGATTGGCAGGAGCGAATAAGTGGCTAGTGCTGGTGCTTCATCTGTTTTGGTGTAGATAATTTTCGATGTCATCATCATTCCTAGATAGTTGTGGGCTTGCGCCGTTCAACAATTGCTATTAGGACTAAGCAACGCGATTTCTAAGCTTCTAACCTATTTACCAACCGGTAAATTGAAAACAAAAACAATTATAGATATAGAGGCTTTAGTAACTGCCCACACAACTGTGAGCTAGTTAGCGTTACGTTAGCAGGTTTGTTAGATATTGTTACTTGCCTCAGTTTTTAGAGTAAGGCTTTACACTTTAAATAAGAATATCTAACCAACCTTTATTGCGCTTTGCAACCGTGCTTTAGTCTAACAATGTTTGCATATGGGGGCTAATTATTAAATTTAAAGTATAAAAGTGAAAAGTTATAACAATTAGGACAAAAGTGAATGCGTATTAGCATGAAGTGAAGAAAGATTAGTTAAAATTTGGGGGGAATAAGCGAGCACGAATGTAACCCGCTTTAGCCAAAAACTACCACGTCTTACACAACATCTTCCGTAATAGGAGAAATGTTGGTAGCGTGAAGCCCTTTAGGGCCTTCTTGTAGCTCGAATGATACATCCTGACCAGCTTTAAGCGTCTTGTATCCATCCATTACAATCGTTGAGTAATGCGCAAAGATATCTTCGTCACTGCCGTCTTCTACGATGAAACCAAACCCTTTGGCGTTGTTGAACCATTTGACTTTTCCGCAAGCCATACTTCTACATCCTTCTATAAGTTGACTAAATTAAAGTTAATCTACTCTTTTAATTTTGCTAAACTGCCCATAGATTAGACAGTCATGTAAGACTGTAGTTTATATGAGCAAGCAGTCAAGTTTTTTGCTCTTTTTTTTAACATTTTATTTATTTCTCAATTCTATTTGCTTGAGTATATAAGACAAGACTATATTTAATTATGAGTGGGACAAAAGATTCGGGTGTATTGGACGCCGTTCGTGAAGAGCAGAAGCAGCAGCTTCAGCCACCACGAAAATATAAAGTGATTTTAAACAATGATGATTACACACCCATGGATTTTGTTGTCGAGGTATTGACGACATTCTTCAATATGGATAGCGAGAGAGCAACTGAGGTGATGCTTGAAGTGCATCACAAGGGAAAAGCGGTATGTGGAGTGTACCCTGCTGATATTGCCAATACAAAGGCTGAGCAGGTAAACCGATATGCTCGTGACAATGAGCATCCGCTGCTCTGTAGTTGTGAGCAGGAATGACCTATAAATTTCTTGTTGGGGGTTGCCAATGCTAAACAAAGACTTAGAACTTACTCTTAACGCCGCGTTTCGCGAGGCTCGTTCTCGTCGTCATGAATTTATGACGGTCGAGCACTTATTACTTGCATTGATCGATAACCCTTCTGCTAGTGAAGCGCTAGATGCTTGCGGTGTCGATATGACTAGCCTGAAGCGTGAGCTATCAGAGTTTATTGATGAAACGACACCTGTTATTCCTGATTTAGAGGAAGACAGAGAAACTCAACCGACACTTGGCTTCCAACGTGTCCTTCAACGTGCCGTATTCCACGTTCAATCTTCAGGCCGCTCTGAAGTGACAGGAGTAAATGTACTCGTCGCTATTTTTTCCGAACAGGAAAGTCAGGCAGTCTATTTACTTAAAAAATCGGACGTTAGCCGCTTAGACATCGTGAATTTTATCAGCCATGGTATCTCAAAGATTGAGGACGATGGAGAACAAGAAGATCACGAAGAGATGCAAGATGATAGCGGTGAAATGCAGCAGGAAGAAAAAACCAAACTGGAAAACTTTACCTCTAACCTTAACGTTCAAGCTGAATCGGGGCGAATAGACCCGCTTGTTGGGCGTGACGAGGAGGTTGAGCGCACGGTTCAAGTCCTGTGTCGTCGTAAGAAAAATAACCCATTATTGGTGGGAGAAGCTGGTGTCGGTAAAACGGCAATTGCTGAAGGACTTGCGTATCGTATCGTAAATAATCAGGTACCTGATGTAATATCGGATGCCGTAGTTTACTCATTGGACATGGGGGCACTTCTAGCCGGAACGAAATATCGTGGAGACTTTGAAAAGCGCTTTAAAGCCTTGCTTAAAGAGCTTCAAGCTAAACCTCACGCTATCCTCTTTATTGACGAAATTCACACTATCATTGGTGCAGGAGCCGCATCTGGTGGTGTAATGGACGCGTCTAATCTAATTAAACCACTGTTATCCAGTGGGCAACTAAGATGTATGGGTTCAACTACCTACTCTGAGTTTAAAAACATTTTTGAGAAAGACCGAGCGCTTGTTCGTCGTTTCCAAAAAATTGATGTTGTTGAGCCTAGTGTAGAAGATACCACCAAGATACTTAACGGGTTGAAAGAACGTTATGAGGAGCATCATGGTATTCGTTATACTCAAAAAGCATTGAAGGCTGCGGCTGAGCTTAGTGCAAAGTATATTAACGAACGTCATTTACCTGACAAAGCAATTGACGTCATCGATGAAGCTGGAGCAAACCAAAGGTTACAGCCTTCATCAAAACGCAAAAAAACAATCAGTGTTGCTGATATAGAAGCAATTGTATCCAAGATGGCTCGTATCCCTCAACAAAGCGTATCGTCAAGCGATAAAGAAACGTTGAAAAACCTAGACCGCAATTTAAAAATGTTGGTATTTGGCCAAGACGAATCTATTGATGCGTTAACGTCAGCAATCCGGTTGTCTCGCTCAGGTCTGGCTAATGAAGACAAGCCGGTTGGCTCGTTTTTGTTTGCAGGGCCTACGGGAGTGGGTAAAACTGAAGTGACCAAACAACTTGCTAAGTGTATGGGCATCGAGTTTATACGCTTTGATATGTCAGAATATGCAGAGCGTCATGCCGTGAGCCGATTAATCGGTGCTCCTCCTGGATATGTTGGGTTTGAGCAAGGTGGGTTATTGACCGAAGCTGCCATAAAGCACCCTCATGCAGTCGTATTACTTGACGAAATTGAGAAAGCTCACCCTGATATCTACAATATTCTGTTGCAGGTTATGGACCATGGTACTTTGACCGATAACAACGGTCGCAAAGCAGACTTTAGAAATGTTGTACTGGTGATGACGACAAATGCCGGTGTTCAAGAGACGGTTCGTCAATCAATTGGATTCCAGCAGCAAGATTACTCTCATGATGCGATGGTAGAAATCAATAAAGTGTTCACGCCAGAGTTTAGAAACCGGTTGGATAACATCATTTGGTTTAATCACCTTGAGAAAGAGGTTATTTTGCAAGTGGTTGATAAGTTTATCGTCGAACTACAAGCTCAGCTTGATAAAAAGTCAGTTAACCTAGAGTTGACAACACAAGCGAGAGATTGGTTAGGAGATCTTGGCTATGACAAAGCCATGGGGGCTCGTCCGATGGCAAGAGTTATTCAAGATAACTTGAAAAAGCCACTTGCGAACGAAATATTGTTCGGCCATTTGTCTGATGGTGGTACTGTGAAAGTAACTGTGAAGGACAATAAACTGTCTTTTGAGTATCAAACTGAAGCCGTGTCGGCATAAGTAGTATTAGGTTACCTTCTCTATAGTGCTCATAAAAACCCAGCATAGCTGGGTTTTTTGTTGTCATAATGATATTCCGAATCCCTAAGACCATTGCGCATTTAGAGCTACTAAGCCTAGCCACTAAATAGTCATCAGGTAAGCTCAATGCAAGTCGTTCGTGTGTACTAATGATATGAATGAACTTGGCTATACCTAAATAACATCA
>NZ_JABWPQ010000029.1:0-70775 GCF_013366255.1 Pseudoalteromonas sp. McH1-7
TAGGAGGCGGTTTACCCGCCGAGCTGTTGGGTCTCTCAAACAAAAAGAATAAAACAGTCTACTCTGTAACATCGCGAAGTAAACTCGCACCCACCACGATATCAACAAGGTGCTGTACTTTGTAGGAGGCGGTTTACCCGCCGAGCTGTTAGGTCTCTCAAACAAAAAGAATAAAAACATCCTACTTTGTAACATCGCGAGGTAAATTCGCTCCCACTACAATATCAACTTCATTGTCGAGTCAGATTTTTACTCTTTTATGTGATAAGTTTGATGTAAACTACTAAGCTTCATTATGATTGTTTAAGCTGGCGCGATAGGAGTATTTGTGTGCTACAGGTTGCATTATTGCTTTCTGCATTTGTTGTGTTAACGCCTAACGAGCTATTCAAGACACTACAGGCTATTCAGGGAGCAAACGCGTCTAATCCGAGCGAAGCTTTGGAAATATATACCAAGGTACAGCCAGTCCTGCCTAAAACCCCTTCAAAAGGGTTATACGAAATTCATTTAGCCGGCCTCAAGTCAGGAATTAGAGCAAACGATGTTGGGTTAATCAAAAGTATTATTAACCTTTTCTCAGAAAATAAAGATTGGTTACATTATTTAAACTATGAGAAAGGTGAAATAGCCACTTATCTTGCTATTTATTTTAGAAGGACCGGTAAGTTTGAGCTGGCAGAGAAGAGCTATGAATGTGCAATTCGATTTTCGACAAATGAACAAAAGCAAAAGATCATAAATAACTTAGCTGTACTATATCGGACAGCGGGTCAGTTGGATGAAGCTGAAGAGATTCTTGATAGAGCTCTTATCGAGTATAGGGAAGAGGAACACATTAAAGCAGCGTTACATAATAATTTAGCGAACGTATATTTTGATCGGGCAAATTATGAAAAAGCGGCTGAGTTGTATCGGCTGGCGTTTCTACACCATCAACAGTCGGGGGAGAACTACGAGGCCAGCTATGTTGGCCTGAACCTACTCAATAGCTATATTGCGTCAAAACAATGGCAGGGCTATCAGCGTTATGTCAATACAGTGAAAATGCGCGTTGATCAAACCCAAGACAGCGAGTTAATAACAGTATTAATGTGGCAAGAACTTACTGTTAAAAGAGCAGAGCAGGTTGCTGAGTTGAATCAAGAACAGCAAGTTTTTTTATTAGACTCCCTTCCTATGCTTATGAAAACAGAGTATCACCACAACATAACAAGGTATGTGTCACTGCTACAGTTGCCGAAACTAACTACGCTATATCAAGATTTCGCCACTTATAAGAACCTAAGTGTCAGAAAACTAGATGATAATAAGCAGTCTCTAGATCTCGTTTTGTCTTGGTGCCAAGAGGGAATTTAGTTCAGTGTCGGCTACAAGAAGCATAAACGCTAGTAGCCGCTGCATCATGGGTACTGGGTTTAGAAAGTCCATGCAAGGTGTAATTGTGGAACGGATTCGTTGGTATCTGTACCAAGTTTGTTGTGCCAATACTGCCATTCCACACCTAACATCAGCTGATTATCTGGCATCCCCAACGCATAGCCGAGATCCCATTGAAGAATTGGTTGTGCGAGCAGCCAGCCTTTAACATCATTACCAAGCTCGTTTTCTCGCTCGCCAATATATTCTACATGGCCAGTAAGATAGAACTTTTGTTCGCCTATTTTGAAAGGATAGCCCCATGCAAGATCTATCATCCAACTATCACTTTCCTTAGGAGCGCCGCCATTGCTGATCCCTTGGCTATCGTCTTGATAGAGAGTAAATGTAGATGAGAAAAAGTTGAACCCTTCAAAGTTCCAGTTCACTTTGACACCAGGTAAGTATTTCATCACTTTAGCATCTCCAGCTGCATTGAAGCCCATTGTTAGGCTAACGTCAGCTATAGCGTCAAAAGAAGACTTAAAATCAGCAATCTTTGACATGGAGAAGCTTGAATACCACTCCCCATAAAAGTCACCATCTTGATAGTCATCAGTGAGATCATCTTTACTGTAATCGATAAAAAAGAAGTTATCACCATAGCGATAGCCTGAAGCATGTTGAAGCGAATAAACGGTTGTGGTTGCTTCATTTTTGCTAAAGGGGTTTTTAAAGTCGCCGTGGTTGACGTGCAGCTGTGTAGTGCTCCAATCAGCGGCATAGCTAAGTGAGCTAACAGCAAGTGAGGATAAAGTAATGAGCGTATTGAGTTTCATTTATTAATTCGGATAACATTAAAAATGAAAGTATAACAAAAGCGCCCTAAGTTGGGCGCTTAAAGTAAATAAATTATGCTTTATTTCTTCTTAGGCAAATAACACAAATGGCAGTGAGCGCTAGAATAAAACAGTAATAAGATGAACTAGATACATCCCACGGGCTGATTTTAAAAGTAGCACCGAGTAACAGTGCCTGTGCACCATAGGGTAAAGAACCCTGCATAACGCACGCAAAAATATCGAGTAAGCTTGCAGAGCGCTTAGCTGAAATGTTTCCGTCTTCAGCTAGCTTTTTAGCAACAGGGCCAGCAACAATAATACTTACAGTGTTATTTGCAATACATAGATTACTGGTTAATACAAGCGCTGCAATACCGAGTTGATCAGCGACTTGGCGGTGCCATTTAGCAATGATACTGGTAATTTTTTGGATTTGCTTTGCTAAAAAATCGAGGCCGCCATTGATACGAATAAACTCGGATAGGCCACCAATGAACATAGATAGTAAGAAAATCTCCTGCATATCACTGAAGCCTTTGTAGACGTCATTTAGGAACGCTGCGCCTTGGTAGTCACCCACAAAACCTATGCAGCCAGCAAACACAATGCCACTAAAAAGAACAACAAAAACATTAATCCCAATCACTGCCAAGACCAAGATAAACGCATAGGGTAAAACTAATAGCCAATCAAACGGTTTGGTTTCTACAACCTGCGGCTCTGGGGTTAAAAATACTAATAGCAAGACAGTCAACAACGCAGCAGGTAGGGCTATCTTTAGATTCTCTCTAAATTTATCTTTCATTTCACAGCCTTGGGTTCGTGTGGCTGCAATTGTGGTGTCAGAAATAATAGATAAGTTATCGCCAAACATTGCACCCGATACTATAGTGCCAGCCATCAGTGCAGGGTCGATCCCCGTTTTCATCGCCACTGCAACAGCAATAGGGCCAATCGCACCAATTGTGCCCATGGAAGTTCCCATTGCAGTAGAGACGACAGCGGAAATAAGGAAAAGGCCAGGTAATAGGAAAGCTGGAGGAATAAGTGACAAACCTGCGTTAACCACAGCATCGACACCACCTGTTGCACTTGCAACGGCTGAGAAAGCACCTGCCAATAAATAGATGAGGCACATGGTGATGATGTTGCTGTGTCCAGCGCCTCGAATAAACGTTTCGACACTGCGGTTTATGGTATCTTTATTGAGTAAAAAAGCCAAAACAATGGCGGGTAGAATAGCAACGGGCGCTTTTAATTGATAAAACGCATAGTCGACGCCCTGTGATTGTAAATACAATCCTGCGCCAAGAAAAATCCCTACAAAGGTCAGCAGTGGCAATAATGATAGTTTTGCCTTTGTTTGATTGTAATTTGGTTGCATAGCACTCCCCAACATAAAGCACAGCCAATAATTGGCTGTAAAACCGCAAAACACGCCTAATAAGATGAAGTTTTTTCAACCCTAATAGGTTAGCGAGCGCGGCAGTTTATATGTTTAGACGTCTAAAGTCTAATGTTTTATTATTTTCAACTTGACTGACTATGACATACAGATACGGTAAACTCTACTCCTGCAAAAACGCATTTCTACATATCCGGTTAGCCATAATTGCTACCATTCGGATAATTAATATCGTAAAAATAAGGGTGACACATGACAAGAATAGGTATTTATGGTGCGAATGGCAGAATGGGACTTGCATTAATTGAAGCTTGTTATTTATCGCAACAAGCTGAGCTGATCTGCGCTTTCGTTCGAGAAAGTTCACAATACCTTGATAAAGCAATTACTCAATTGCAGCCAAAGGCAGACACAAATATTCGTTTTAGCTCTGAACAAGATACGCTTGAAAATGTTGATGTATTAATCGACTTCACTTTACCTGAGGGAATGAAGCAACACCTATCAGCCGCGATTGCTGCTAAAAAGCCAATGGTGATCGGTACCACAGGTCTTACTACAACTGAAATGGAACTGCTAGTTGAGGCTGCAAAGGAAATACCTATTGTCTTTTCTCGTAATTATAGTGTGGGTATTAATCTTCTCCTTAATTTAGTGCAAACAGCGGCACAGAAGCTTGCTGACGAGATGGACATTGAAATCTTTGAGGCACACCACCGCCACAAAATCGACGCTCCGTCAGGTACCGCACTGGCTATTGGTGAAGCGATAGCAGAAGCTAAAGGCTGGCAGCATGACGATGTTGCGGTTTATGACCGAAGTCACAGCCATGAAGCGAAATCACAACATGAGATTGGTTATTCGGTGCTTAGAGCGGGTGATATAGTAGGTGAACATACCGCTTACTTTGCAACAATGGGGGAAAGACTCGAATTAACACATAAAGCTGCATCGAGATTGACCTTTGCATCAGGCGCTGTAAGGGCTGCGCAATGGTTAAAAGATAAACCAGCAGGCCTTTACGATATGCAAGATGTCCTAGATTTAAAGAAGTAAGCATATCATTTTGCGGCTTTAAAGTAAAAAAAGAGTTTAAAGGCTTATTTTTGTAATTTTGGTGATTTTAATTAGACGAAATGTGATTCATGCTGTAGACTATAACGAATTTGCCAAAATTTTAATAACTGCGTGTTACCAAGCGCTTTGTAGACGGGATGTTGAGCGTTTTGCTTTCGCCCGTTTTTTACTATCTAGGAGGTTAACTTGACTAAATCCGCTCTGTTAGTCCTTGAAGACGGCACGGTTTTTCGTGGTACTGCTATCGGTGCTGACGGTATGTCAGTCGGTGAAGTAGTATTCAATACGTCAATGACGGGGTATCAAGAGATCTTAACGGATCCTTCATACGCGGAACAAATCGTTACGCTCACTTACCCACATATCGGCAACACCGGTACTAACAGCGAAGATGAGGAAGCGGACAAAATCTGGGCAAAAGGCCTAGTGATCCGTGACTTACCACTGCTTGCGAGTAATTTCCGTAATGAACAGTCATTAAGTGACTACTTAAAAGAACGCAATATCTTAGGGATAGCAGATATTGATACTCGTAAACTCACTCGCATTCTTCGTGATAAAGGAGCCCAAAATGGTTGTATTATCGCAGGTGATGAAGTTGACGAGCAACAAGCGCTAGAAGCTGCGCAAGCATTCCCTGGCTTAAAAGGGATGGATTTAGCAAAAGTAGTGACAACAGAAACTCAGTTTGAATGGCGTGAATCAAGCTGGACTCTGGGCGAAGGTTTTAAAACACTTCGCGCTGAAGATGAAAAGTTTCATGTTGTTGCCTATGACTTTGGTGTGAAAAAGAACATTCTTAGAATGCTAGTTGACAGAGGCTGTAAACTAACAGTTGTTCCAGCAGAAACCTCCGCTGCTGATGTCCTAGCACTCAACCCTGATGGCATCTTCCTATCAAACGGTCCTGGTGACCCTGAACCATGTACTTATGCCATTGACGCGATAAAAGCATTTTTAGAAACAGACACACCTATTTTCGGTATTTGCTTAGGCCACCAGTTATTAGCACTCGCTTCTGGTGCAAAAACAGTGAAAATGAAGTTTGGTCACCATGGTGGCAACCACCCGGTTAAAGACTTAGATCGTAACGTTGTGATGATCACAGCACAAAACCATGGCTTCGCTGCTGACGAAGCAACGCTTCCTGATAACCTACGTGCAACGCATAAGTCTTTGTTTGATGGCACACTGCAAGGGATCCATCGTACTGATAAGCCTGCGTTTAGCTTCCAAGGTCACCCTGAAGCAAGCCCAGGTCCACATGATGCAGCACCGTTATTCGACCATTTCATTGAATTAATGCAATCTCGCAACGCTTAATTAGACCGGAGTAATAATGCCAAAACGTACTGACATAAAAAGCATTCTGATTTTGGGCGCAGGCCCAATTGTTATCGGCCAAGCCTGTGAATTTGACTACTCTGGTGCTCAGGCCTGTAAAGCGCTGAGAGAAGAAGGATATCGAGTCATTCTTGTAAACTCGAACCCTGCAACGATCATGACTGACCCTGAAATGGCTGATGCAACGTACATTGAACCAATTCACTGGGAAGTTGTTGAAAAAATCATCGAAAAAGAAAAGCCAGATGCTGTCCTTCCTACGATGGGTGGTCAGACAGCACTAAACTGTGCGCTTGATTTAGACAAGCATGGTGTACTTGCTAAGCACGGTGTAGAGTTAATTGGTGCGACGGCAGATGCAATCGACAAAGCAGAAAACCGCGAGCGTTTTGATATCGCGATGAAAAACATTGGCCTTGAGTGTCCTCGCGCAGAGATTGCACACTCAATGGATGAAGCAAAAGACGTGCTAACGCGTATCGGTTTCCCATGTATCATCCGTCCTTCTTTCACCATGGGTGGTACCGGTGGCGGTGTTGCTTACAACATGGAAGAATTTGAAGAAATCTGTACACGTGGTTTAGACCTTTCACCAACTAATGAGCTTCTAATTGATGAGAGCTTACTAGGTTGGAAAGAGTATGAGATGGAAGTTGTTCGTGACAAAAACGACAACTGCATCATTGTATGTTCTATTGAAAACTTTGACCCCATGGGTGTTCACACAGGTGACTCAATCACTGTTGCACCAGCACAAACATTAACTGACAAAGAATACCAGCTAATGCGTAATGCTTCGATGGCGGTACTACGTGAAATTGGTGTTGAAACAGGTGGTTCAAACGTTCAATTTGGTGTGAATCCAAAGGATGGCCGTATGGTTATCATTGAGATGAACCCTCGTGTATCTCGTTCATCTGCACTAGCCTCAAAAGCAACGGGTTTCCCAATCGCGAAAATTGCAGCAAAATTGGCTGTGGGCTACACGCTTGATGAGCTACAAAACGACATCACTGGTGGCGCGACACCGGCGTCATTCGAGCCTTCAATTGACTACGTTGTTACCAAAATCCCTCGTTTTAACTTTGAGAAGTTCGCTGGTGCAAATGACCGTCTAACGACTCAGATGAAGTCTGTTGGTGAGGTTATGGCGATTGGTCGTAACCAACAAGAGTCTCTTCACAAAGCACTTCGTGGTTTAGAAGTGGGTGCAACAGGTTTTAACCCGATTGTTGCACTTGATGCGCCAAACGCAAAAGAAACCATCATTCGTGAGTTACGTGAGCCAGGTGCAGAGCGTATTTGGTACATTGCAGATGCAATGCGTCACGGTATGAGCGTTGAAGATGTATTTGAGTTAACCAAGATTGATCGCTGGTACTTAGTGCAGATTGAAGACATCATTAAAGATGAAACTAAGATTGCAGAAGCGGGTCTTGCTGGTCTTAACAAAGATTTCCTTCGTCGCCTCAAGCGCAAAGGTTTCGCTGATGCGCGCATCGCTGAGATTGCAGGTGTTTCTGAAAAAGAAATCCGCAAGAAGCGTCATCAGTTAGAAATTCTACCTGTTTACAAGCGTGTTGATACTTGTGCAGCAGAATTCAGCTCAGACACAGCTTACATGTACTCTACATATGACGAAGAATGTGAAGCAGCACCGTCTGACAAAGACAAGATCATGGTTATCGGCGGCGGCCCTAACCGTATTGGTCAAGGCATCGAATTTGATTACTGTTGTGTTCATGCGGCGCTTGCAATGCGTGAAGATGGCTATGAAACTATCATGGTTAACTGTAACCCTGAGACTGTTTCAACCGACTATGATACGTCAGATCGTCTATTCTTCGAGCCAATTACACTTGAAGATGTGCTAGAAATCGTACGCGTTGAGAAGCCAAAAGGCGTTATCGTTCAGTACGGTGGTCAAACACCACTTAAGCTAGCGCGTGACCTTGAAGCGAATGGTGTGCCAGTTATTGGTACTTCTCCTGACGCAATCGACCGTGCAGAAGACCGTGAGCGTTTCCAGCAACTTGTTGAGCGCCTTGACCTTCTTCAGCCTGAGAACGCGACAGTTACTTCTCTAGAAGAAGCGGTTGCTAAGTCTCAAGAGATCGGTTTCCCATTAGTTGTTCGTCCATCATACGTATTAGGTGGTCGTGCTATGGAAATCGTATATGACGAAGATGACTTACGTCGTTACATGACTGAGGCGGTATCTGTATCTAACGAAGCACCAGTTCTTCTTGACCGCTTCTTAGATGATGCAATCGAAGTTGACGTTGATGCTATCTGTGATGGTGAAAACGTGATTATTGGCGGTATTATGGAGCACATCGAGCAGGCGGGTGTTCACTCAGGTGACTCAGCATGTTCATTACCAGCACACTCTCTATCGCAAGATATTCAAGACGTTATGCGCAAGCAAGTACGTGATATGGCGCTAGAGCTTGGTGTTGTGGGTTTAATGAATACTCAGTTTGCTGTGAAAGATGGCAAAGTATACCTAATCGAGGTTAACCCTCGTGCAGCACGTACAGTACCGTTTGTTTCGAAGGCAACGGGTGTTGCACTGGCAAAAGTAGCAGCGCGTTGTATGGTTGGGCAGTCTCTTGAAAGCCAAGGTGTAACAAAAGAAGTTATCCCTCCTTATTATAGCGTGAAGGAAGTTGTACTCCCATTCGCTAAATTCTTAGGTGTTGACCCAATGCGTGGTCCAGAGATGCGCTCTACGGGTGAAGTGATGGGTGTTGGTGAAAACTTCGCCGAAGCATTCGCAAAAGCCCAATTAGGTGCATCAAACACTTTACCACGTGGCGGCCGCGCGCTACTATCTGTGCGTAATGGTGATAAGGCACGCGTCGTTGAACTGGCTAAGACAATGAAAGCCATTGGTTTTGAGCTAGATGCAACGAATGGTACGGCGAAAGCGCTTGAAGAAGCGGGTATTGAAGTACGTCGCGTAAACAAAGTATTCGAAGGCCGTCCTCATATTCTTGACCGTATCAAGAATGGTGAGTACAGCTATATCGTTAATACGACCGAAGGTCGCCAAGCTATTGAAGACTCGAAGGTGTTACGTCGTGGTGCACTTCAGCATAAGACTAACTACACCACTACGCTAAATGCAGCGTTTGCAAACTGTACAGCGAATGCAGCTGACGACAGAAGCTCTGTAAACTCTGTTCAAGAATTACACCAGCGTTTGAACTAAAAAGAACAAAGCCAGAGCATATGCTCTGGCGATGAGTGAGATACTTATGCAATCAATTCCGATGACAGTGCGAGGCGAAGAATTGCTTCGTGAAGAACTGAATCATTTAAAAAAAGTTGTTCGCCCAAAAATTGTTGCAGACATTGCAGAAGCACGTGAACACGGCGATTTGAAAGAAAACGCTGAATATCATGCAGCAAGAGAGCAGCAAGGTTTTTGTGAAGGCCGTATTCAAGAAATTGAAGCGAAACTTTCAACTGCACAAATAATTGATGTAACTAAAATGCAAAATAACGGCAAGGTTATTTTTGGCAGTACGGTTACTATCGTTAATGTGGATACGGACGAAGAAGTTAGCTACCGCATTGTTGGTGATGATGAAGCAGATATTAAAAATAACTTAATTTCTGTTAACTCTCCAATTGCGCGTGGATTAATTGGCAAAGAGCTAGATGATACAGTGAATATTCAAACGCCAAATGGCCTAGTTGAGTATGAAATCATCGAGGTTGAATACAAGTAATCCTTTTCAATTAAAAGCCCGTATTTTGAAAAATACGGGCTTTTTTGTTACCCACCTTGTCATACCTCTTCCTCACCTCTATGAATATGGATGCACAGGTGTTCACTTAATACTATGTTATCAACAACCTCTTCTCGTTTATTAAGATTAATTGGTATTAATCCAGTTAATTGATGTAGCTTCTTACCCCGTGTCTCAGTCACTGAACTTAAACGAGTCTGAACGCTCACTCAGAACTTAGCTGTAATGTCATGTAATTGCTAATTATGCAAAACCTTCTAGGGTTTGTGTTAATCCTTGACACGGAACAAAAATGAGGAGGTACATGTGCCATTTGAAATGGAACAGTTTAAAACTGAAGGATTTGAGCTTTTTATATCAAGTTGGAAAGAGAGGCTAGCAAGCACAGGAATTCATCAAGAGTTACCCAGTCAAAAGCATGAGTTTTGGCGCACTCTACGACTAAGATCCACAGTGGATCTCAGCAAGCATAGCGCACTTCTCCAAGGGGTTAGCTTGGCTAGGTACGACACATACCTCGTTCTTACTGCTTTGTTGTACACCAATAGCTTGTTTGAGAGTAAAGACCTAATTATCGGCCATAACTTGCCAGGACACTTTTTTAATGACGCTAATCCAGCTCAGCAGTGTTTTTCTCGAGAATTGCTTGATTCTCTTAATCTCAACCAGCCGCTTTGCTTAATCGATGAATACTTCGAGAATTTTGAGATAAATACAATATGCTATGAGCAATTACGCAAGGCCGTTCCGACATGGCACGATGCGTTTCATGAGCTGGAAGCCGTAACAAATTTCACTTCGGCGCCACGCTCAGCATCCCAGCTTCCTAGTAGTTTATTATATTTTATACCGCAGCTATTTTCTGAAAAGCAGATTATTGAGCAGTGTAATCATTTATCCGCGCTTTATTGACTCAAACTTTAGGTAGAGAGTGTTAATACCAATTTGACTTAATACTTGCTCAATTTGAAGGAGTAAATCTGACGCTAACTGCGTTAAAAAATTTCTCATTTAGAACAACTAAATATCAAAATTTTTGCCTTGCCTACACGGATGTAGGTACCTTGGCGATAGCAGGACGCGGTAGCGGAGTTATCGACAGGATTTTCTCGCCTCAAAATAGACTACTTAATTAAGCAAATTGGTATAAAGGCCACATAAAACTTGCGGCTAAAAAAGTATAAGTTATTCGAAGTCCGGTTTGATGAATATGAGGCATTTTAGCTTTTTGGCGATAGTTGAGTACCTAGCCACAGAGTGTGAATAAGGGATAAATTTGCATGCAAATTAATTAGCCGATGATGTAACAATTGACACAGTTTGAAACGAATTTACTTTAGACTTTTTTGCTGTGCTTGCTACACTTTATTTGTTCCCAAAACCAATTAGACACCGATCCCTAAGCATTGTGATATGGATCGGTATCTTTATTTATAGGATTAGCATGAGTTTATTAAAAAGTGCACTTATTAAGACTTTAAAAAGTAAATCTACTCAGCAGGTCGCTTCGGTCGTGCTTGATAAAGCATTGAAGCAGGGAAAGGAGTTCATAGACTCACGAAACACGCAAATGAAAAGTGAGACTGATGAGTTAGTATTGGGACTTCAGCACCTATTAGTGCAGAAGCCAACGGATGGTATTTATTCCATTTCGCTTTCAAACTGTAAAATTAGAGTTAAAATATCATCAGGTGCCATCGCCCAAATAGATAAAATTTAAAATATTCTCCTTTTCTGTAAATTTCTATTCCTCACCACCGTCAGTTAACCGATTTATCTTTATTTAACCAAGGGTTGGGTTTAAATGCTCGAAACTTGATATGTACTGTAATCTGGTAGTCTCAATGACAAATTATGACTGAGCTTATGCTCAAACTTTAGGTCGGGATAAGCAGTTAGTTAGTCAACTTAGGTGCCTCAGCGCAATATTGCTCTAGCCAGAAGTGATTTCTTAATATATGGCAAATTTATACATCAAAAGCAGCTCTATTCAAGCAAAACTAACGCTGTAGTACGCGATAATGGTTTCCTTTTTGGAAACAGCGGAGGTGGTATTGTGATTTCTACTTCGCGCATTTGAGCCCCTCCAACCAAGATATAAATCACCTCACTATTCCATAATGTTATATAAAATATATTGTATACATTGTGTATTTAATGTTAGAAAAATAAAACCCAATCGGATAGACCCGTTGGGTTTGGATACACAACATAAAGGTAACTTATGAAAACAACAAAATTTACGTCAGTCATGGTCGCGTTAGCAATGGCAGGAGCGGTAAACGCCCATCAAGAGTCAGAGCGATTATTTAAGCCATTAGAGGCGTCGAGCCAGGCAAAAATTAATATCTCGCATGGTCATGAACACAACGCCAAACGGGATAAAGCGCCGGTCGCCGAGAGTGAAGCTATGCAAGTTAGCCCATTACTCGCCGCACAAACTTCTCAAGTCAATACATTTTATGCTGACCGCAGCGAGCAGCTAAGCGTTTGCGACTTAGCTAGTCTGGCAAATGCCAACAGCAGTCAAATTGTTGCTGAAGTCAAGCTGCAAGGGGCTAGTTGTATCAATGCGCTATTTTCGGCTGAAAGCAGTACTCAATCAAAAGTGTTTACTTCTGATAAAATGTATGCCGCTGCGCAAAGCACAAAAGCGCTTTCTCAGAGCTACGCTGGCAACGGTAGCTCTGATCTAGAAGCTTTATACTTATTTATTCGTGCGGGCTTCTACGTCGAGTTTTACAACGACCAAGTGAGTTTTGCAACTTGGGTAAAGCCAGCTGTGAAAGAGGCTTTGGATGCGTTTGTAAATAATAGCCACTTTTACGATGACAATGATGCACATGGCAAAGTCTTAAGCGAAGCAATAATCACCATGGACTCGTCTGAGTTGCAAGACAGCTACCTGCCAGTAGTGAAGGCTTGGCTAGCAAAATGGAATGAAAGCTATGGGCAGAAATGGAATATGCGAAGCGCGGTAAATGGCATTTTTACGATTTTATATCGTGGACAATGGAATAGTAACTTCGTAGCGCAGGTAAAAAATGATCAAGAGCTAGTCCAATTATTAGGTAACTTTACGGCGCAAACTTGGATGATAAACTCTGATTCACAATACCTCATTATCAATGCTGCAAGCGAACTGGCAAGACTAAAGCTATATGATGGTGCAGCAATACAAGACAACGTAGACAATCAACTAGTGTCACTATTTTCACGCTATGAGAGCTATGGCTTTGGGGATGGAGTATGGTTGGCTGCGGCTGATGTTGCAACGTATTACTCGGATTGTAGTAAGTTTGATATTTGTGACTTTGACAAAGAGCTAGAAGCGAAAGTTTTGTCACAGCAGCATAGCTGTAGCGACACCATTAAAATACGTGCACAAGAGTTAACACCCGTACAGCTGACATCTGCTTGTGAAAAAATGGAAGCAGAGGAAGTGCGTTTCCACGATATGCTTGAGACAGGTCGTTCACCCGTAGCAGACGATAACAATGATTTTCTTCAGGTTAATATCTTTAACAGTAGTTCAGACTATAAAAAATATGCTAAAGCCATTTTTAAAATAAGCACAGACAATGGTGGTATGTATCTGGAAGGGGATCCAAGCGATGTGAATAATATTGCTAACTTTGTTGCTTACGAGGCAAGCTATGCTAAACCCGATCACTACATCTGGAACTTAGAGCATGAGTATGTGCATTACCTTGATGGTCGTTTTGACTTGTATGGAGGATTTAATGCCCCAACCAAACCAATCGTGTGGTGGAGTGAAGGGGTTGCTGAATACATCGCAAACCTTAACGACAATCTAGCTGCTATCGATACGATTCAAGATGGCTCCACCTATACGCTAGCTGAAATCTTTAGCACCACTTACGATGGATTTGACCAAGATAGGATCTATCGTTGGGGATATTTAGGTGTCAGATTTATGTACGAAAGACACTTTGATGAAGTAAAGGCAATGCGACAAGAAACCAGAACCGCAAATTGGGATGGTTATCAAGAGCGTGTCAATCGTTGGGCGTCTCAGTATCAGTCTGAATTTGTGCAATGGTGTAATAGTTTGGTTGATGGCGGACAAAATAACGCGCCGACATCACAAATTAATGGCCCATATACAGGGACTGCTGATCAAGACATTCAGTTTTCGAGTCAAGGAAGCATAGATCCAGATGGTGACACATTAACGTATCTTTGGAGTTTTGGAGACGGTAGTGAGAGCAACATCGCTAATCCCACACATAACTATACTCAACCTGGTGAGTATCAAGTAAGTCTTACGGTTATGGATCCTGCCGGTTTAAGTCATGTAAGTAATACGATTGCTTCCATAAGTGCAGCGTCATCAGAAAAGTTACGTTCAGGAAGTCCAGTAATTATTTCAGGTGAACAAGATGAACAACTTGCCTTTTCCATTGACGTTGCTGCGGGTGTAGACAAATTAATTTTGACGACATCTGGAGGAACTGGAGATGTTGATCTGTATGTCAAAGCGGGAACAGCGCCAACATTCAATGAATTTGATTGCCGGCCTTATAAATCTGGTAACGAAGAAATATGCGAAATTGCTACCCCGGTAGCTGGCACTTATTACCTTATGCTACACGGTTACAATCGCTTTGAAAATGTTCAGTTATTAGGAGAGATCCAAACTAAGTCAACGGTTGAGGACATGTGCAAGTCTCAAGGTAGTATATCCAATGGCAGATTAACAGCCGGTAAAACGGTGTGTCTAGGTAGCCAAGATCCGATGTGGTTTAGCCTTGAAAATGTAAGTGCACAGCAATCAATTGTAATACAAACTGCCCATGGCAGCGGTGACTTGGGGCTTGAGTACAGTAATGGGGGGTGGCCAAATGGTAGCAATGTGGAGGCTAGCTCTTTTAATCAAGGTAATGTTGAATGTATCGAGCTCGATGCACAATCTTCGTATTGGGGATATATAAAAGTATCAGGTGCCCCAGCTGGTGCATCAATCAAAGTATCGTATAACGCGGGGAGCTGCAATTAGCTATAAAAGGGTAATCGACTATAATGTTTGAGGAGCTTTATGAGCTCCTTTTTCGTTACCCAGAGAATGATGTGACAGTTTTACTCAAAAGAGGCTAGGCTGTATTGATAATATAATACCAATTAGACTTAATACTTGCTCAATTTGAAAGTGTAAATCTGACGCTAACCGCGTTAAAAATGTCTTATTTTAGAACAACTAAATAAGACATTTTCCTTGCTTACTTGGATGTAGATACCTGAGCGAGAATAGAACGCGGTAGCGGAGTTATCGACAAGATTTTCCCGCCTCAAAATAGATCACGTAATTAAGATAATTGGTATAAGTGCTGTGTGAGTGATGAGGCCTGTGGTGTTAAAGATAGCTTTTCTTTCTATTTTTCTATTTCTGTTAGGGTCGTTTCCAGCATATAGCGCTCTGCAACAGACACTATATGTGTATCATAATAAGCCGCCATACATCACAGACTTAGACGCTCGTGAAGGCCTCTATTTTGATATTGTCAGGCTGATAAATAGCCATGCGACTGAGCTACAGTTTGACTTGCGATTTATTCCCCGCAAGCGTCTGGATAAACTGCTTCAAGAAGCACAGTTACCAGGCTTTATATTAGGGGTTAACCCAGCTTGGTTTGGGGACATAAAAAAACAGAAGTACCTTTGGAGCAGCCCATTAATGTATGACACGGATGAATTCGTATCGCATATTGAACATCCGTTTGAATATTATCATCCAAGCTCGTTGTCTGGCAATTTGGTCGGTACAATCGCTGGTTACTATTATCGATACCTTGATCAAAAAAATGAATATTCAAAAGTGCAAAGAGTAGATGTTAATTCTGAGGAAGCCTTGCTTGAAATGGTGTTGAAAAAACGGGTTAATGTTGCCATTGTCAGCCGCTCGACCACAGAGTATTTAGCCACTAAAAATGGTTGGAAAGAGGTGTTTTACTTTTCTCAAAATCCACATGAGACATATTACCGAGCGATTATGGCACCAGAGTCACTCAAAGCAGAATTTACGTTACTACAAGATGCACTAGACTCTGAGTTATTTAAAAAGCAACTTGTGACATTGCTAAAAAGTTATCATTTAGTCTACTGAAAAATCAAACTACAGTGGTGCCAAGTGCATGCTAACGTGCAACATCAATTTTAACTACAACATGAGCGCTAATCGTTGAGTGTATAACGGGCGGCATTAACGCTATTTTTCGAATCACGACAGCTGGGCGTTACGTTACCAGCTACCTGTATTTTCCATCGATTTCCACGGCTCTTGTGGTGGTAGTGCATCACCCTGTTGCAGTAATTCGATCGATATACCATCAGGTGACTTGATAAAGGCCATGTGGCCGCACCGAGGAGGCCTATTTATAATTACGCCGGCTTCTTGCAGTTTATGGCAAAGATCGTAAATATTTTCAACGGCAAAAGCCAAGTGCCCAAAATTACGACCGCCATCATATTTTTCGGGATCCCAGTTGTAAGTTAGCTCAATCGTGGGTGAAAAGCTCTCTCGCGCTTGCTCTGCTTGCTCAGGGGCTGCAAGATAAATCAAACTAAAACGACCTTGCTCACTGTCATACCGCTTTACCTCAATAAGCCCCAATAGATCACAATAAAAATTAAGTGACTCATTTAGATCGCTTACACGAACCATGGTGTGTAAATATTTCATTACTTATTCCTTCTGGGTTACTAACATCAATTTTAAAGCTTTACCTCATGGATTAAAAGCGAAGGCTTAACTTTATAAAAATGAGGCGGATTTCTGGCAATTTCTACATCGGGTAGTTAAGCTTTTTGACGATGGATAACGAATTAAAAGAAGGTGCTCGATGATGGCAGAACTTCCAGAGGTAATTGATAGCATGACAGACATCGTATCATGCTTAAATACAAGTGAGTCTTTGGAGCATTTTTTATTAAATGTTCACTGTATTGTGCAAAAAATTACCTATGCCGATAATTTTTATGTTGTGTTGCAACGTCAAGATGGCTCATTTGAGTTTCCTTATTTTCATGACGTCAAGGATAGTATTTCACTAGATGAGTTAAATAATTTAACTACAGCTGAGTTAAACAAGACGCTGACCTATTATGCGCTTAGTTCAGATAGCGTAAAAAATTACACCGAGCACTCGCTAAAGGCACTCACTTCCGCAGGTGTTATCGATATGCTAGGGAGCTTTCCCAAACAGTGGTTGTGTTTCCCATTAATGAATAAAGACAAGCATTTAGGTGCTTTTGTACTCCAGTCTTACCGCCGTCAAGATGAATACTCAGACAGCATGGTAGATCTTTTATACACGGTGAGTCATGTAATCGCTTCTGCAATGGATGCTTTTGCAAACCAGCAAGCATTAATTGACGCCAATCAAGCATTAAGAAAACACGAATTAGAGTTAGAAAAAACCGTACAAGCGCGAACCTTCGAACTTCAAGCGAGCCTGTCTGAGTTGCAATCAGAAATCGACAAACGCAAAGCGCTTCAAGAAAAGCTGGAATTTGATGCCTATCACGACAATCTCACGCAGCTTGCCAATAGAAAGTATTTGTTAAATGAGTTACAAAAATTATCTGCGCGTTCATCTCGTCAGCCAATTAATGTGTACCTAGGATATTTAGATTTAGATAATTTTAAACCAATCAATGACACTCATGGTCATCATAGTGGCGATGAAGTGCTGGTACATGTTGCTAGAAGATTGCAGGAGACATTAAGGGAGTATGACTTTGTATGTCGGATTGGTGGAGATG
The DNA here is from genome assembly GCF_013366255.1 of Pseudoalteromonas sp. McH1-7. NCBI lineage: Bacteria > Pseudomonadati > Pseudomonadota > Gammaproteobacteria > Alteromonadales > Pseudoalteromonadaceae > Pseudoalteromonas > Pseudoalteromonas sp. McH1-7. The sequence continues at coordinate 17,568 of NZ_JABWPQ010000029.1, forward strand.
AATTTGTGTTTGTTATTAATGAAAGCATTGCATCAGACATGTTATCTCGATTAACAGAACGTATTCGCACTGAGGTTAACCAAGATATTTTGTTGAGTATGGTCAGCTTGTACAGGTTGGTTGTAGTATTGGAGTGGTGATTGCTGAAGGGGTGAGCGTGAGTGCTGAGTCGTTGTTAAAAAGGGCGGACAATGCACTTTATGAAGCAAAGAAACAAGGTAAAAATCAGGTCTCATTTAGCTTTGAACCACGCTGAACTTGAGATTAAGATCCTTATATTTATCATGTTTTTATAATTTCTTTTGGTGATTGCATGTTGGCCTTTGCTTTACGTTGGTGATTGTTTTAGGATCAAGCTTTACAGATAAAACAATTGCATTCTATGACCATTAGGCTGATCTTTATTGCACTTATTTGCTTTACCTTGACGGCAAAAGCTGTTGAAGTTCAAAATCTATATGAGACTTCACTGACCGTTAGCGATAAATCTCGTGCGACACGGGCTAAAGCGAGCCAACAGGCGCTGTTAAAAGTATTACAAAAGCTCACCGGTAAAGCTGACGATTTTTCCCATTCGGCAATTCAGTCAAGCCTAAGGCGGATCTCGGACTACATGTTGAGATATGAATATTACGACATGCAAGGCGCAACGAAAATAAAGGTTGAATTTGAGCCGGGGAAAGTTGAAGAGCTGGTTAGAGAAGCAGGCTTACCTCTTTGGGGAAATCGACGCCCTATGATTGCTATTTGGATGGTAATTGAAGACAACTTTCAGCGTGATTTCGTGACACAAGAAAGCTACCCCCAATTAGAACGATTAATTTACGATACCGCTGATGAATGGGGAGTGCCTGTTGTTGTCCCCTTGATGGACTTGGTAGACCGAAGTAACGTTAGTATTGCTGAAGTATGGGGAAACTTTTCCAACGAAGTGGAAGCTGCATCACGTCGGTATGAAGCCGAACGTGTTATTACTGCAAGGTTGTTTCAACCTCCTCATACCAGCTCTTGGCAATTAGATTGGCGTTATACTGATGCAGAGCTTTTTGAACCTGAGCAATATGTTGGCGATAAACAGCAAGTGATCATTGATATGATAAATTATGTATCTAGTACCTTGGCTCAGCAATACGTAATAGATCCCAATCAAACGCAAGATGTGCACCGAACAGTGATTACGGTCGATCAATTATTATCCTTTGCTGATGTTGAGCATGCAAGACGTAGGCTATTGTCTATGAGCACAGTGATGGATGTTGACGTCATCTATCGAGCAAAAACGGCTGTCAAGTTTGCCATTGAGCATACTTCAACAGTTTCTGATTTGCGTAAAACAATAGGCTTAGAGCAGAGCTTTAAAATATTCGTTGACCCTAGGGCGTACTACCAAATTGCCGATGATGGTAATTTAAAATATAACTGGGTGGGTCGCTAAGATGGAATCGCCACGTCAAATGGCATTGCCCGTCACATTACCTGATGACGAAACATTTTCTTCTTATTTCGGTGGTGAAGCTTCCTTAGAAGTAAGCCACCTAAAAAATGGGCTAGCTCAGCGCTCAACGGGGTTTCAATATACTTATTTGTGTGGATTAGCAGACTCTGGCAAGTCGCATTTACTCTATGCTACTTGTATCGAAGCTCAGGAGTTAGGGCTTTCCACTATTTTGCTGTCATTGCGAGAAGTACTCGACTTCGGCCCTTTGGTGCTTGATGGTTTAGACGCCTTAGATGTTGTGTGCATCGATGATGTCCATTTGGTTGCTGGGAACGAAGCATGGGAAAAAGCATTATTTAACTTTTTCAATCGCTTCAACGAAAAAGGTAAGTGTCTAGTGGTGACTGCAGACTTACTTCCTAATATGCTAAACCTGTCGTTACCAGACTTAGAATCGCGCTTGACGTGGGGTACGACATTTCAGATCCGCTCAATGAGTGATGATGACAAAGCCGAAGCATTGGTAAAAAGAGCGTATATGCGTGGCCTTGAACTTTCAGATGACTGTGCTCGATTTTTGCTCACTCGGCTAAGCCGTGACATGCGAGCACTGCTCGATGTACTAGACAAACTTGATCACGCATCCATGGCAGCGCAAAGAAAGTTAACGATTCCTTTTATAAAAGCGACTTTAAAGCTGTAACAGGGCTAGAATATCGCCTTGCAATTCAGTTATCATAAGAGATTAAATAACAGCAAATTACCTCAGCAAAGATCAGGTAGACAATGAATTTAGAAAATATTTTAGCGCAAGCGCTCGAAGCCGTAGAGCAGGCAAGCGAAATTGCGCACCTTGAGGAAGTTAGAGTTAACTACCTTGGTAAGAAAGGTGAGATCACCGGTCTTCTAAAAACGCTAGGCAAACTAGCGCCGGAAGAGCGTAAAGACGCAGGTCAAGTGATTAACCAAGCTAAAACCCAAGTACAAGATGCGATTACGGTAAAACGTGAAGCGTTAGCAAATGCAGCACTTGAGCAGAAGTTAGCCGCTGAAACCATCGATGTGACCTTACCAGGTCGTACTATGCCTGCTGGTGGCCTTCACCCAGTAACTCGCACTATTGAACGAATTGAACAATTCTTTGGTGAGCTAGGATTTGCTGTTAAATCTGGCCCAGAGGTTGAAGATGACTTTCATAACTTTGACGCGCTAAATATTCCTGAGCATCACCCAGCGCGTGCTGATCATGATACTTTCTATTTCAATCCTAAATTGGTACTGCGTACACAAACCAGTGGTGTTCAGATCCGTACAATGGAAGCAGAGCAACCACCTTTACGTATTATTTCGCCGGGCCGTGTTTATCGTAACGACTACGATCAAACACACACACCGATGTTCCATCAAGTTGAAGGCCTGATGGTAGATACTGACGTTAGCTTTACTGAACTGAAAGGGATCTTGCACGATTTCCTACGTAATTTCTTTGAAGAAGATATGGAAATTCGTTTTCGCCCTTCATACTTCCCATTTACAGAGCCTTCAGCAGAAGTAGATGTAATGGGGAAAAATGGTAAATGGTTAGAAGTGCTCGGTTGCGGTATGGTGCACCCGAACGTATTGCGTTCGGTAGGCATTGATCCTGAAAAATACACAGGTTTCGCCTTTGGTATGGGGGTTGAGCGCTTGACTATGTTGCGTTATGGCGTAACTGACTTGAGGGCTTTCTTCGAAAACGATTTAAAATTCCTAAACCAATTCAGATAAGAGCGACAAAAGTATGAAATTCAGTGAAAAGTGGTTACGCGAGTGGGTTAATCCAGCAATTGATACTGATGCGCTATCTGAGCAATTATCAATGGCTGGTTTAGAGGTTGATGGTGTAGACCCTGTAGCTGGTGACTTCCAAGGGGTTGTTATCGGTGAAGTAGTTGAGTGTGAACAACACCCAGATGCTGACAAACTTAGAGTGACAAAAGTAAACGTAGGCGAAGACGAGCTACTAGATATTGTCTGTGGTGCCGCTAACTGCCGTGTAGGTTTAAAAGTAGCGGTTGCTAAAGTGGGCGCAACGCTGCCTGGTGATTTCAAAATCAAGAAAGCTAAACTTCGTGGTCAGCCATCACATGGTATGCTTTGTGCGTTCGAAGAGCTGGGCATGGCAGAAAGTTCAGACGGTATTTTAGAGCTACCGATGGACGCGCCAATTGGCCAAGATATTCGCGAATACTTTGGCTTAGACGACGTAACTATTGATGTTGACTTAACTGCAAACCGCAGTGACTGTTTAGGGATCAAAGGTCTTGCTCGTGAAGTTGGAGTACTAAACAGTATCGATGTAACAGAAGTGGCTATCACGCCAGTTACTCCAACAATTGATGACAAAATCGCTATTGAGTTAGTAAACAGCGAAGCATGTCCACGTTACTTAGGTCGAGTGATCAAGGGCGTTAACGTTAACGCAGACACTCCATTATGGATGGTTGAAAAACTGCGCCGTTGTGGCGTGCGCTCAATTGACCCTGTGGTTGATGTTACTAACTACGTTTTGCTTGAGTTAGGCCACCCGATGCACGCATTCGATTTAAACCAAATCGAAGGTGGGATCAAAGTACGCAACGCCCATGAAAATGAAGAGCTGGTATTATTAGATGGCAATACGGCGAAGCTTAAGCCATCAACGCTGCTTATTGCAGATGACAATAAGGCACTGGCCATGGCAGGTATTTTTGGTGGTGAGCGCTCTGGTGTTAATGAGCAGACAACAGACATTTTATTAGAAAGTGCCTTCTTTGCACCGTTGGCAATTGCGGGTCAAGCGCGTAGCTATGGTTTGCATACTGATGCGTCGCACCGCTACGAGCGTGGTGTAGACCCTGTACTGCAGCGTGACGCAATGGAAAGAGCAACAGGTTTGCTGCTTGAAATCGTTGGTGGTGAAGCTGGGCCGATTGTTGAAGCGGTATCAGAAGCAGATTTACCAAAAGAGCGTGAAGTGACTTTACGCCGTGAGCGTTTAGATCGCGTTATCGGTTATCATATCGAAGATGCTAAAGTATCTGATATCTTAACGCGTCTTGGTTTAGCGGTAACATTTGCAGGCGGCCAGTGGCAAGCAATAGTACCGAGCTATCGCTTTGATATCAGCATTGAAGAAGATTTGATCGAAGAAGTGGCTCGCGTATTTGGCTACAATAATATTCCAAATGTGGCGCCAACCGCGGCGTTAAAGATGACAGATCATCAAGAAGCGCGTTTGCCAGTAGCGCGTTTTAGAGATGAGTTAGTAAGTCGTGGCTACCAAGAGGCGATCACCTACAGTTTTGTTGATCCAAAAGCTCAGCAGTTGTTGCACCCACAATCTGATGCATTAATCTTGCCACACCCAATTTCAGTGGAAATGTCGGCAATGCGCGTAAGCTTGATGACGGGCTTAATCAATGCGGTTTCTTATAACCAAAATCGTCAACAATCACGCATTCGCTTGTTCGAAACTGGGCTGAAGTTTATTAAAGATGACAGTGCAGAAAACGGTGTACGTCAAACGGCTGTAATTGGTGGTATTGCCTATGGTAATACACATAATGAACACTGGTCTGTGCCTTCACGTAAAGTGGATTTCTTTGATGTAAAAGGCGATGTAGAAGCATTACTGACACTATGTAATGATAAAGCACGTTTTAGCTTTAAAGCCGAAGCGAGTGATGGCTTGCACCCAGGCCAATCAGCTGCAATTTATGCAGATGGCAAAAAAGTCGGTTTTATCGGTGCAGTACATCCGCAGCTATTAAAGCCGTTAGAGCTTAAAGATACGCCATATGTGTTTGAAATTGACATGGCTGCTTTAGAAAACCGTCTGCTTCCTGAAGCGGTAAGCATCTCTAAATTCCCATCAAATAGAAGAGATATTGCTATTTTAGTTGCAGATGACGTAAAAATAGGCGATATTTTAGAGTGCATTGAGAAAGTTGGCGGAAATCAATTAGTTGACCTAAACTTATTCGATGTGTACAAAGGGCAAGGTGTTGAACCTGATCATAAGAGTTTAGCTATTGCTCTAACATTGCAAGCGGTTGATAGAACACTCGAAGAGAAAGACATCAACGCGGTTGTAGAAAACGTGGTGGCCGAATTGGCCAAACAATTCAATGCATCGTTGAGGGACTAGATATGGCGCTTACTAAAGCCGACATAGCTGAACACCTATTTGATAAACTGGGGATCAATAAGAAAGATGCCAAAGACTTAGTTGAAGCGTTTTTTGAAGAAATCCGCTCAGCGCTAGAAAACGGCGAGCAAGTAAAGCTCTCCGGGTTTGGTAACTTTGACCTTCGCGACAAGAAGGAACGCCCAGGTAGGAACCCAAAAACTGGGGAAGATATTCCTATCTCTGCGCGACGCGTGGTAACTTTTAGGCCAGGCCAAAAGTTAAAAACCCGTGTTGAGGTCGGCACAAGCAAAAACTTGTAAAAGTAAAAAAGCCTTGGTAGTGATACCAAGGCTTTTTTTAATTTGAAATAGTATCGTCATATACGCACGCTACACTCTGCGCCTTGTCGCATTTTGTGGAGTGAGAAGTATATGCGAGGAGCACACTCCTTAAGCAAGTTGTTAAAGAATATCTTTATTGCTTGGCTTTCTTGTAGTTTTGTTTTTTCGATAGCGACTTTATTCAGCTATGTGCACCTAAAGGAAACGGCAAAAGCTAACCTAGCTACCGTAGTAAACCGAATTGTCTCTGATATTGATAAAGAATTTACCGTTGTTGATGACACACTCAAGTATGCAGTAGATCTCTCTCTAAACTGTGATCCGCACAGTCTTCATCATATGCGCAGGCTAGTGTTTGAAAACCCTGGTATGAGCGAAATAGGGATTATAGATCCCAAGGGAAAACTCGTCTGTAATTCGTTTGGAAGATTGACTCCCCCAGTTAATACTAGCACGCCTTTAAAGCAACCTGGTTTGAGATATTATGGCCCCATTATTACTGATTATTTGGAGCTACCAGCATTTGTTCTTGCCCGTACTCGAGATGATGGCTATGAGGTAAACGTGCTGATGCCAGATCATTGGCTGAAAAGAATGTTAGACATATCAGCTCATCATGATACTAATTTTGCAGCTTTAGTTGATAACACGACAGGCGTACCCATCTTTCTAAACGGTAATTATTCACTGCCGATCCGCCAGAAACTTTTTCCAGCTAAAAACCGACAAGCTGTAGAAGGGCACTTTGACGATGGCGCTGTTAAGTTTGCTTATATTTCCGCAATCCCTAGTTTGCCGCAGTTAAGTTTGATCATTGCCAAAAACGACGACCGCTTGGTCAAAATGGAATGGATCTGGGGGCTACTGTGGGGGGTCTTGTATTGCTGCTCTTGGGGTGGGCTAACCTTTCTGTTAATTAACTATGATAAACGTCAGCTGAGCAGTAAAACGCAAATTCTACGAGCACTTGCAAATGAAGAGCTTTTCAATGTTTATCAGCCACTTGTATGTGCTCAGTCAAAAAGTATTGTTGGCGTAGAAGTATTGATCAGATGGCGCCACCCGTTAGAAGGTGTTTTGGGTCCCGCTTATTTTGTACCAGAGGCCGAGAGAGATGGCACCATACTGGATATTTCAATCGCCCAAGTGGAAGAGGCAATACGAGACTTAAGCGAGATCTTATTGCAGCAACCGAAGTTTAAAGTGTCATTTAATGTCAATGGCTTATTACTTGGATCAAAGCGATATATTGATACACTGCTTGGCGCAAAGAAGCATATTTCATCACTCACCATTGAGTTAACTGAACGAGATGTGCTGACACAGGCACAAACCAAAACGGTCTTAAATGAACTTAAGCGTGCAGGCATTGAGATAGCTATTGATGATTTTGGTACAGGTTATAGTGGCTTACAGTATTTACAGAGCTTCCCAATAGATTTACTCAAGATAGACCAAAGCTTTGTAGCTTCGATAGGCCTAGACACACTTCAGTCTCCAGTACTCGCGGCTGTAATAGATATGGCGGAAAAGCTCGATAAGAAACTAATTGCAGAAGGAGTCGAAACACAGGCTCAGGCGGATTATCTGCAAAGTCGGGGCGTCAACATTCATCAAGGATGGTTATATTACCAAGCGCTCGAGCTACCTCAGCTAAAGCATGAGATGAATAAGTGATCCGTCCTAGCATGGACTGACACTATTTGAAATTAAAACGCTCAATGAACTTCATCGGGCGTTTTGTATTTTAGTTACTGGAAAATGTATCACCCAACGGGTTAGATGTTAGCTCGGTTATCAAACATGGCCTTGTTAGCATTGTAAGGCAGGTATCTTGCGGCTAATTGGCGCAATCAAGTTAGAGGCAACACCGATCAAAGTAGAACGCACGAGTTAGCAGCTAGATAACTTTTCAAAATCAATTAGTTAACCTGCTTAATTGCTCAGGCTAGCGGCCTCTGTACGTATAAAAAATATAATTGCTTATTAAGGCAAATTTAGGTGTAATGAATACATAATGAGCGCTGAGCAATGCAGGGAAAGCTTACATAACACTAGCTAGGAAAGTGAGAGCCTCCAAAAAAAAATTCCCTTAGCATAAATAACACCAACTCTGAGACATCGAGCGGGTAGCAGCTCAGTCCAACAAGCGATTATGCAACACAAACTGCGTGTCGCATAAATACTAAAGTGTTATGAGCTTTTACCACTGTCAACCTCCCAGTAAACGGAGTGCAGTTTCTCCTCAAGAAAGTCGATGAATACTTTTACTTTCTCTGGTATGTGTCGCCTTTCTGGGTACACAGCAAAAATGCTGTGATCTGGTAAGTCATAGTTAGCCAACACTGGAACCAACTGACCTGTATTGAGGTATCTCTGAACAATAAATGTTGGCATTTGACAGATCCCTAGTCCTTGTAAAAGCATCTCACATATAGCATCACTGTTGTTTACTATGAAATTTCCAGTAGGTTCAACCTTGAGTTTTTTATCTGCTTTAAAAAATGTCCATTCAACACCCGCTTGAAATAAACTGTAATAAATACAATTGTGATCTTTCAAGTCGTGCGGGGTGTTGGGAATACCAGCTTGTTGCAAATACTCAGGGGATGCACATACAACACTGTTGCACTTAGCTAATTTCCGAGCAATTAGGCTTGAATCTTTTAATTCTCCTATCCGAATTCCGACATCGTAAGCACCAGCGATCATATCAACAACTTGATCATCCATACTTAAAATGACTTTTATATCAGGGTACAGATCTAGGAACTCTTTTAGGTGAGGAGCTAGGTGTAATCTGGAAAAAGTCATTGGGGCATTAATCTTTAATGTGCCTTTAGGCTTGCCTTGATTTAATGTCGCAGCAGTAATGCCTTGTTGAGCTATGTATACAGAATTACGAGCGTAATCTGAAAACTCTTCGCCTGATTCCGTTAGTACCAACTTGCGAGTACTCCGATGGAATAACCTTGTACCAAGGTTATCCTCTAAACTAGATATACGTTTGCTCACGGCTGACTTTGTCATTCCAAGGCGCTCAGCTGCTAATGAGAATGAGCCTGCTTCTACCACTGCAACAAATATTGGGATTGCGGAAAAAACATCTTTCATTGGTGAGTTTTACTCAACTTAGTTGTGATAATCTAGCTATTATACATCAATTTGTTGTTAATTATAATGCCCTCATCAGAAGAGGAAAATTTATGTTAAAACAAAGTGGTTTAGTTTTAGTAGCTATTTTTAGTGGTCTGTTACTTGCGTTAATGATCAGTGTTAATGCCGAATTAGCAAGTACTACGTCTGCATTTCAAGCATCTTGGATTGCTCATGGGGTTGGTGGCATTACAGCGTGGTTTCTTTATTCTGCATTCAAAAAAAATCACGCTCGTGCAAACCGACCAGAAATCAAGAAACAGTACTGGTTTGGAGGTGTTCCTGGTGCTTTAACAGTAGTTTTTGCATCAATGACAGTACAGAGTTATATCGGTCTGACAGGAACTTTAGCGTTAGCGCTCATTGGGCAATTTCTTCTCTCATTAATTCTTGAACATTATGGTTTGTTAAACCAACCCAAAACTAAGGTTACTATAGTCAACTTGTTGCCCACATTGCTGGTTGCAGTTGGGTCAATTTTAATAATTTACGGTAAGGTAGAGATGTAATGGAATTTATATTACTAGGTCTTCTTAACGGGTTTTGTATCACTTTAAGTCGAGTTTTGAATGGCCAGCTTAGTGTGCGTAATGGAGCTTTTCATGCTTCATTTGTGAATCATGCTGTAGGGTTTGCTTCATTGTCCTTATTGTTTATATTTGTAGCTGAACCAGTAAATGCATTACCTCAAGACCTAACTTTATATGTCGGGGGAGTTATTGGTGCGTTGTACGTAGCAGTGAATAGTTTTGTTATGGTTAGGCTTGGATCAACAAATTCAATAGTATTAGTTGTTGCTGGACAAATGCTGTTTGGGTTGTTCATCGAGGTTTATAGTTTCGGCTTTGAACAAGTTGGGGCGCAGCTTATTGGAGTTGGTTTAGTTGTCATTGGAGTTTTCTTCAAAGGACGATTAAGCTTCCAAAATAAGTAAGTACAACTACTCAAGTACGCTCATAACAAAGCATTTAAGAGTGATTCCCAACGCTTGGAATTTTTGGTGCCATCGTTGGGTTTCGTGTTTACGGTGGTATGGTTAAGTTCAGTGGTAGCGTTGCTCACACCTTAATGCGTGCGTTAGAGTTTCTTGCATGCCATACGATAAAATTATAGTCAGTGAAAATGGCCAAGAGTTCCCATACTCAGAATCATTTGATGGTGAATCATATTACTATGAAATTAGCATTTTCTTTGATGATCGTGATGGTGAGTTGTTTATTTCAAAATGGGGCTCTCATATAGCTTTCGACGATGATGATAGTTGGCTTGATTTTAAGATTGCACCTAGCGATTTCTTTCCAAATCAAAAAGAGTTAAGTCACGGTAATATTCTGAGTTATATGAATACATTACTGGAAAGAGAATCTGAGGGGCGAGTTATACCAAAGGAAGAAGTAGAGGAGCACTACCAAAGATATTTAAAATCAGAGTAGTGAAACTCTAACAAGAGACTATGGCGTCAATAGCTAAATTTTAAACTTTTGGCGCTTCCCACATTGCCCCGTTTCTGGCCATCGAATTTACGATCACAATCATCTTTCTGACACAGGCAATGAGTGATACTTTTTTGGGTTTTCCGGCAGCAACTAGCTTTTCATATTGGGATTTGAATACGGGGTTTGATTGAATCGTAGACATCATAGCCATGTATAAAACGGTCCTTACTTGATGGCGACCACCTTGTATTTTTCTGGGACCTTTGAAGCGAAAAAAAGCCGGAAAATAAAAAAGAGCGGCTTAGCGCCGCTCTATGCTGATATAGCTGTATTAAATCACTTCAGCAAAATAACAACCAAAGGCGCTCAACTGAAGTACATTGTTAGTAATGCTGCCACTTTGATGTTTGACGTCGCATTCTGACAGTGTTAGCTCAGGTAAAGTGAACGTCTGCTGGGTATCTGCTAAGTTAAAGACACATAACAAGGTTTGTTCATCCACTTTTCGATAGAAAGCTAATACCGGCTCTGGCGTGTCGATAAACTCAATTTCACCAGTTTTTAGTGCAGGTTGTGCGCCTCGCCATCTCAAAAATGCTTGATAGTAGCTAAGTGTTGAGTTGTTATCCTGTACTTGTTCATCAACTGCTCGCTCGCTATGTTCATTGGACACAGGGAGCCAAGGCTTAGCTTCTGAAAACCCAGCGTGTGGTTTGGCTTTTGTCCACGGCATTGGTGTACGGCAGCCATCACGACCTTTAAAATTAGGCCAAAATGTGATCCCGTATGGGTCTTGCAACTCTTCAAATGCCACCGCAGCTTCACCAAGGCCAAGTTCTTCACCTTGGTACATACAAACACTTCCTCGTAGCGAACCGAGTAGGGCAGTGAGCATTTTTACTTGTTCGTTATTAACTAGGCTGTTAGTACTCCAGCGACTTGCGACGCGTTCGACATCATGATTAGCAAATGCCCAACATGGCCACCCCTCGGTCATGACAGATTCGAGGCGAGATACGGTGTCTCGAATATATTTCGCACTGTAGTCGCGGGTGAGAAGTTCAAAGCTATAGCCCATGTGCAGCTTATTATCATCTGCGGTGTACTCAGCCATAGTTTGTAGCGAATCTTCTGAACTTATTTCTCCAAGGCTAACGGTTCCTGGATAGCGGTCAAGCAGCGCGCGGATCTCTTCCATAAATGCCAAGTTTTCAGGCTGGGTATTATTGTAATAGTGGTACTGGAAAGCATACGGGTTGTCTTCGCTAAAACCTCTTCCCTGACGTAACGCAACTGGCTTTGCCGGGTTATCTCTTAATTGTTGGTCATGAAAGCAAAAGTTAATTGCATCTAATCTAAAGCCATCAACACCTTTTTTCAGCCAGAACTCAACATTATCTAGGACAGCTTTACGTACATCTGGATTATGGAAATTAAGATCCGGCTGCTCAGTCAAAAAATTATGTAAGTAATACTGACAACGTCTAGGCTCCCATTGCCAAGCAACACCGCCAAAGATAGACAGCCAGTTATTAGGCGGACTGCCGTCAGGTTTAGCGTCAGCCCAAACATACCAGTCAGCTTTATCGTTGATTTTATTTTCACGACTTTCGATAAACCATGGATGTTGGTTTGAGGTATGACTCAGGACTTGATCAATGATTATCTTAATATCACGCTCGTGAGCTTGGTTAATCAATTCATCAAAATCTTCAATCGCACCAAACATAGGGTCTACATCACGATAATCGCTAATATCATAGCCAAAATCTTTCATTGGTGACTTGAAAAACGGTGAGACCCACACCGCATCTACGCCAAGAGATTTGATGTAGTCCAGACGATGGATTATTCCTTTTAAGTCGCCGATACCATCTGCATTACTATCTTGAAAACTGCGAGGGTAGATTTGATAAATAACTGCACCTTTCCACCATTCATTATTACTAGCCATGTACATTCTCCGGCTGCTCACCTTATTGCTTTGTGGTTGTGTTGCTTACTAGTCTTGATAAGCACCACTATATTGTGGCAAAGAATACGTCATGGTTTTTAGGCTGTAAAAAACCTGCATACGTATGCAGGTTTTGCATTGCGGGATAAAGTAAAGTCCAAGCAAGATATATTTCTGTCAAAAGACTTTACCAATTAGATGTAATTGATTTGATTGTTCTGTATTTATTGGGTCTAGCTGTGATTTATTGGTAAGACCAATTTAAGCTTGGTGGGCGAATACACAACAGCTCCGATATTATAGAGGTATAGCAAATGACCGTAACGCATTTGGGTTAAAATTTAGTGAACTTTACACCGAATAAAATTAACGAGAGGACTAATAACCTTTAATCATAAAAAGTTATATATTTCATTTGGTTAGGTTTTGTTTTCGTAAACTACCTGTAAATTTTATTAAAATACACTAGCTTTGAATACGTATGCACAAAGTTGTTTGCAAATTTAATCAACCGCTAGTATTTACCAGACAACAATAGTGCCAGATTGTTTTTTCATCAAATTGCACGCCGATGAGCAAATCGCACAATATAATATGGTTAATTGGGATAAAACATTATGTCTAAGTTCAAACCGAGTATGCTAACACTTGCACTGATTGCAGCGGGTGTGAGTCACGCAGCTCCAGTCGAAGATAACGCCGTTGACAAAGATGAAAATGTAGAAGTGATAGAGGTTCGTGGGATCTCGCGCAGTATTATCGCTTCTATTGATAAAAAAAGGTTCAGCGATACGGTCTCAGAAATAGTTGATGCTGGAGATTTGGCGGCTTTACCAGATGTTTCTATTGCAGACTCGTTAAGCCGTTTACCAGGCATAACGGCTGTTAGAGCAAGTGGACAGTCTTCTCAGTTAAATATCCGCGGAATGAATGGCGACTTTATTCAAACGACACTCAATGGGCGCGAGCAAGCCAGTACTAGTGGCTATACTGCTGGTAGTCGCTGGATCTCGTTTGACCAATATCCGTCTGAGCTAATTAATCAAGCTGCGGTCTATAAGTCTCCCAAAGCTTCTCTTGTTGAAGGCGGGGTTGCAGGAACGGTAGAGCTAAAAACCGCTAATCCACTTGATGCTGAAAATGAGCATAACTTTAATTCTTCAGTTAGATATTCATACAACGATGCTGCGTCTGATGTTGGTGCTGATTCTACAGGAGAGCGCATAAGCTTTTCTTATCGTGGTAAGTTTCTTGATGAGACACTGGGCTTTGCAATAGGGGGAGCTTATTTAAATCAACCTAATAATGCCATCGATATTTCTGCACATGCCCCAACTCGCTCCCAAGATTTTGACGGTGATGGTAATGAAGAACGCTCGGTTAACGGTTTTCAATATCGCTCGGCAAAAGGAAGCGATGAGAGGCTTGGCCTGTTAAGTACTTTGGTTTATCAACCAACAGACACATTCAAGGTACAATTTGACTATTTTCACTCAAAATTTGAATCGGAAGATAAAAAGAGCGGTTTAAATATTGAAGGCTTTTCAAAAGATCTGAACTCTCTGTATTCCATTGACAATGCTGTTGTAAAAGATGGTTTCTTGGTTGCCGGTGACGTGACGATTACCGACCCTACAGGCCCTTGGGTGGAAATGCGCTCTGAGGATCAATCTACAGATTCGACGACAGACAGCTTTGGCTTAAACTTGCAGTACACCACTGACACTTGGGAAATAGCCCTTGACATCGCACACAGTGAAGGCGAAAAAACGCGAAGAGATATGATTGCCTCTATGCACGCCTACGAGTTCGGTACGGCGACACTGGAAGATGGTACGCTGGTAAATACATGGCAGGAATTAAGAAACCAAACGTTTTCTTTTGAGCAAAGAGAAAAAGACTCACCGTTTTTAACTTTGGGTAATGGCTATACCGATCTTTCAAATATGCGCTTGGGAGACTGGGAGCAATTTCCACATAAGTATACGGATGAGTTGGACAGCGTAAAAGTTGACTTCAAATATTATATTGAAAATAGCTTTATTTCATCGATTGAGGTTGGCGCACGTTGGTCAGACCGAGAGTTTACCGATCAACGTTCGACGTTTAGATGGGGCGCTCGTGAAGGGCAAAATGGTTATCAGCTACCTGATGGCACTATTGTCACGAATAAAGGCTGTGAGTTTAATGATCAAAACCACCCATGTATTCCTCACGATGTGACGGGGTTTGTCTCGCTTAGAGAGACGCGTGGCTTCCAATACTTAGAGTTAGACCTTGAAGGTATCGCTGATCAGGTCTTTGGGCCCGGCAATTATGACGCGCAACAAACTTGGGGTCATAACTGGACTCTTATTGAAAGTGGTGTGGTTAAAGAAGAAGTACTTGCAGGTTACATCATGGCCAACATAGACACCGAAATCGCAGACATTCCTGTGACTGGTAACTTCGGTGTAAGAGTTGTTAGAACTGATACTAAATCTATTGGGATCCAACAGATCCAAGGTAATGAAGTAGGTGATTCAATCGTGGATGATAATGGTGTTGAAAGAACGGATTATCGCCATGTCAACTATGGTCCAGAGTACACTGACACACTACCTTCATTAAACCTGAACTTCAGAGTAAGTGACACCGACCAAATCAGATTTGCAGCAGCAGAGGTGATAGGTCGACCGCCTGTCTATCAGCTAAGAGGGGGCGCAGGCTCATGGGCTGATACGGCAAATGATGGTAAAACTCCTCGTTACAATGTGTGGTCAAAAGGTAATCCAAATCTAGACCCATTTAGAGCAACTCAAATAGATTTGTCATACGAGCGCTATTTTGAAGATGGTGGTGCTTTTGTTGCAGCTTTATTCTGGAAGGATATTGAGTCATTAATTGAAAGTATCACTTATCAAGAAGGTGAAGTCGACTGGGCTGATATTGGTCTGGAAGTTCCGGAAGGATTTGTGGCTGGTCAGTATCAGACCACACAAAATAATGATCAGGGCGGCTATGTCCGAGGTATCGAACTTGCCTACACGACAATGTTTGATAACTTACCGGGGATTTTTTCCGGTTTAGGCTTCAATGCTAACTATTCATATACCGAAAGTGAAACCACCGTTGATGGTGGCGGTAACTTCCCAGATCAACAGCTACCACTGCCTGGTTTGTCTAAAAATGTCTGGAGTGCAACGGTATTTTGGAACATTGATTCATTCACAACTCACTTAAATATTCGTTACCGTGACGAGTACGTTTATGAGGGGGCGTCACCTGGTGGGTCATCGTTAGCATGGGCTGATGAATATACGGTAGTCGATTGGCAAGCATCATATAATTTTGAAAATGGCTTAGAGGCTGTGTTGCAAGTAAATAACCTGACTGACGAACCGAATACGACAAATTATGGTACAGCTCTGGCGACAGGGGAATACAAGGAATTTGGTCGCCAGTATTATCTGGGCTTTAACTATAGTTTTTAATCAATAAGAACTTGATAGCCACCAAAGTAAACCCCTGCTTTGGTGGTTTTTTTATAATCGCTGAAGCAGTAGTTGATTGCTATCATCTATTTTCTAACAAGGCGTATTTATACCAATTTGACTTAATACTTGCTCAATTTGAAGGAGTAAATCTGGCGCTAATAGCGTTAAAAATTTCTTATTTAGAACAACTAAATAACAAAATTTTTGCCTAGTTATCGACAAGATTTTCTCGCTTCAGAATAGACCACTTAATTAAGAAAATAGGTATTACTCAGCTTTTTATAAGCAATGTTGACAGTGTTAAGGTATGAAGACGATGAAAAGCCAAAAAATAGTGATTTTAGGTGGCGGAACTGCTGGTTGGATGGCTGCAAATATGATGGCTAAGAGTTGGGCAGATAAAGCGATCGAAATCACCGTTGTTGAGTCTTCCAGTATCGGTATTATTGGGGTTGGTGAGGGATCAACACCACAATTTAAGGGCTTTATGGATTACCTTGGTATTTCGGAAGCTCAATGGATGCCAGCTTGCAACGCGACATACAAAAATGGGATCCGATTTATTGATTGGTCAACGAAAACCGGATTTTCCAGTTACTTTCATCCTTTTCCCGCACAGCCAGATGACTACTCTGCACCTGCATTTTTTCATAATAGCTTCGTGAGGCGTAAGGCAATTGATGTTGAAGGTCATCCAGACCACTTTTTTTTGGCCACTCATTTAGCGAACACAAATAAGTCGCCAATTGCTGCACAAAACTTTCCGTTCGAAATCAATTACGGCTACCACTTTGACTCAAGTTTGTTGGGAGAGTTTTTGGCACGTGAAGCCGAAAAGCGCAATGTAAAGCATATTGATGCAACAATTTCAGATGTGAGAAAGCATGTGAATGGTGACATTGCGGCACTTGTTACCTCACAGGGCGTAGAAATCGCTGGAGATATTTTTGTCGATTGCTCAGGTTTTAAGAGTTTACTGCTACAACAAGCACTTGATGTCGGTTTTGAATCATTTGGCAATAACTTGTTTAATGATGCTGCGGTGGTATTAGCAACCAAACAAGGCGATATCATTCGCTCTGAAACGCAGTCGGTGGCGCGCAAATACGGATGGTCTTGGCATATCCCATTAACCAACCGGACAGGTAATGGCTATGTATATAGTCAGCGCTATTGCGATAGAGATCAGGCCGAAACAGAGTTAAGGGCCGCACTGGGTCTACTAGACTCAGACGTTGAAGCTCGCCATATAAAAATGAAAGTGGGTCAAGTGAAAACCCACTGGAAAAATAATTGTATTGCTGTTGGCTTATCTCAAGGGTTTATAGAACCATTAGAGGCGACGGCTTTACACATAGTTCAAGAGACTGTGCAAAGCTTTATAGAGTGTTATCAAGAGGCAGGATTCACGGATGGGAATCGCGACAAACATAACCATTCGATCGCAACGCGCTATCAAGCCATTAGAGATTATATTGTTGCCCATTATCGTGTAAATAGTCGCACGGATACACAGTATTGGCTTGATAATGCAAATAATAACAACCTATCTCGCTCACTATTTAATGTGCTGCAAACTTGGGTGTCAGGCAATAATTTATCGGATGAATTGGCGCGCCAAAATATTGATCAGTACTACCCATCGGTTAGCTGGCACTGTCTGCTTGCAGGCTATGGAGTCTATCCAGATCAGGCTCAGCTCAAACCAGGCAACGCGTTAGCTAAGCAATATAATATCGAAAAAATTGAAGATTACTTGAGACGATGTGGATTGAATTTTAAAGCACATCGGTTGGAACTAGATGCGCTTGCCTCAACTTTTCATAAATAACCAGACCAAGTTACTTGAAGGTAACCGACTATTAGCATCGAGTTCAACACAGTGAGCGTTAAAAAGGCATTTATTCTAAGTAGCTTAAGTTAAATATTGCTTAACAGCGCTTATCACTAGTCATAAAGCCTGAAGAATAACGATGAGTAGTTCTGTGAATACGTATGCAGGTCGTTCTAAATAAACAGTGAGGCAAGTAGACTCTGTTAAAACAGCAGTATGACAACATTATGAAAAATAAATCTTTATTATTGGCTGTTTCAGCCCTTTTAGGTGGTGCAGTGAGTATAGCTGGCTGTAGCCCTGCGCCTATCGACAAAAAGTCACAGCAGATGACGCTACAACCTGAGGTTGTGCCATTGAGTAAGCCCGTCGTGTATCAGGTATTTACTCGGTTATTTGGTAATACTAAACAAGTTAATAAACCTTGGGGAACACTAGAAGAAAATGGTGTAGGCAAGTTTTCTGACTTCACTCCAACGGCGCTGCTGGCGTTAAAAAGCATGGGGGTAACCCATGTTTGGTATACTGGCGTGCTTCATCATGCACTTGTCACTGACTATAGTAAATATGGCATTGGTCAAGATGACCCAGATGTGGTGAAAGGCAGAGCTGGCTCACCTTATGCAATCAAAGACTACTATAACGTTGACCCTGATCTTGCTAATGACCCCTCAGCACGTCTTGCAGAGTTTGAGGCGCTAATTAAACGCACCCACGAGGCGGGGCTTAAAGTCATTATCGATATTGTACCAAATCACGTTGCCCGTAATTATCAATCTTTAGGGGCACCAAATGGAACGATAGATTTTGGCGATAATGATGACACGCAAGTCACTTATGCGAAGAACAATAATTTTTATTATGTCGTAGGTGAAGCATTTGAAGTGCCAAGCAGCGATGATTATCAAGTGCTAGGTGGTGATGTACACCCTCTTGCTGATGGTAAGTTTACTGAAATTCCGGCGAAGTGGACAGGGAACGGCGCTCGATCAGCAAAGCCAGATATCAATGACTGGTATGAAACCGTCAAAGTAAACTATGGGGTTAAGCCTGATGGTAGTTATGATTTTGACCGCCTACCAGATGAATATGCAGACAAGGGCTATCAAGCACACTTCGAATTTTGGCAACACAAATCGCTGCCAGACAGTTGGTATAAGTTCCAAGCTATTACCCATTTTTGGCTAGAAAAAGGGGTGGATGGTTTTCGTTACGATATGGCTGAAATGGTGCCAGTAGAGTTTTGGAGCTTTTTAAACTCATCGATTAAAACAAAAAAACCGGACGCATTTTTGCTAGCTGAAGTATATAACCCAGCTTTATATCGGCCTTATATCAAACAAGGGAAGATGGATTACCTTTATGATAAGGTTGGTTTTTATGACACCCTAAAAGCCTTAATGCAAGGAAAAGGAGATGCTCAAACTGTATTAGATATTCATCAGTCAGTTGCGGATATTGCTCCGCATATGCTGCACTTTTTAGAAAACCATGATGAACAGCGGATCGCAAGTCCTGAGTTTGCTGGAGATGCACTTAAAGGTAAACCTGCCATGGTGGTAAGTCATCTGATAAGCACAGCTCCGTCTATGATCTACTTTGGTCAAACGGTAGGTGAAGATGGCTCGGAACAAGCAGGGTTTGGCAGTCCTAGCCGTACCAGTATTTTTGATTATATTGGGGTGCCCGAACATCAAAAATGGATGAACCACGGTAAGTTTGATGGTGCATTGCTGAGCGAAGAGCAAGTATCGCTGCGCAACTACTACATTAAGCTTTTGAATCTGGCTAAGCAACCCGCGATAGCTGCAGGGCAATACAGTCCAGTGGCTACACACAGTGATGACCCTATCAATACTGAGAAAATAATGGCATTTGGCCGCAAGCTAGGCCAACAAAAACTGCTTGTTATCAGTAATTTTGACGCACAACAATCTCGAACTGTAACAGTGCACTTGCCTGCAGATTGGCAAGGTCGCTACAGCGATATTCTCGAGGCGCACGCGAATTTACAATTACAACAGAGTGAAGTTGGCGAGCAGGTCAAAGCCACAATTACCCTTGCACCACTGGCGAGTGCGGTATATCAACTAGAGAAGTAATCTATGCAACAAGAACAACAAAAACCACAACTCAGTTTTTGGCAGATATGGAACATGTGCTTTGGCTTTCTAGGGATCCAATTTGGGTTTGCATTGCAAAATGGCAATGTTAGCCGGATTTTTCAAACGTTAGGTGCTCAAGTCGATGACATTCCTATTCTGTGGGTTGCTGCGCCACTAACAGGCCTTATTGTTCAACCTATTATTGGCTATTGGAGTGACAGAACTTGGGGTAAGTTGGGACGCAGGAGACCTTTCTTCCTGTGGGGCGCGATTCTCACGACGTTGTCACTGTTTATTATGCCAAATTCACCAACCCTTTGGATTGCAGCCGGTATGTTATGGATCATGGATGCGTCAATTAATGTGACAATGGAACCGTTTCGAGCGTTGGTTGGCGATAACCTAAATGAAAAGCAGCGTGCCAACGGTTATGCGATGCAAAGCTTTTTTATTGGCGTTGGAGCTGTGGTTGCGTCAGCCTTACCTTGGATGATGACCAATTGGTTTGATGTCAGTAATACAGCACCAGCAGGACAAATTCCTGAATCGGTAAAATATGCTTTTTATTGGGGTGGGGCGATCTTATTCGTTACGGTGATGTGGACTATTGTCAACACAAAGGAATATAGCCCAGAGCAATTAGCTGCATTTGAAAAAGCGCAAGCTCATCAGCCGCAAATAAGCACCGCAAATGTACAGGTCAACTTTTTAAAAGGCGCTGTAATAGCGGGTGGTTTTGGTGGTTGTGTGTTACTTGCTGTGGCGATAATGAAGCTTGAAAAGGAGCTTTATTTATTGAGTGGCTTATTAATTGCGTTTGCCATGGTATTTGCCGTAGCTCATGTAATGCAGCGAAAGCAAAGCGTAAATAATGGCTTTTATCATGTTATTTTTGATCTATTCACGATGCCAACAACCATGCTGCAACTTGCAGTGGTGCAATTTTTTAGCTGGTTTTCTTTATTCGCGATGTGGATTTACACCACTTCCGCGGTAACGAGCTTTCATTACGGTACTTCGGATGTAACCAGCAAACTTTATAATGACGGTGCAGATTGGGTTGGAGTGCTGTTTGCGGCTTACAATGGTTTTGCGGCCATCGCTGCAATGGTGATCCCGTTTATGGTGAAGCGTATCGGGCTTAAAGGGGCGCATGCTGCAAACCTGTCACTTGGTGCTGCTGCATTAATCAGTTTTAAATTTATCGGTGACCCAACACTACTGTGGATCCCCATGGTTGGGATTGGCTTTGCTTGGGCATCAATTTTGTCACTACCTTACGCCATGCTGAGTAATGCACTTCCGAGTAGTAAAATGGGAGTATTTATGGGCATATTTAACTTTTTTATCGTTATTCCACAATTACTCGCTGCCAGTATTTTAGGACTTATTTTGCGCCACGGTTTTGACAACCAACCGATATTTGCACTGATTATTGGGGGCGTATCGCTTTTACTCGCTGCACTAGCTGTTTCAAGAGTCACGATTAAGGCTCAATAAGGAGAACAACATGATTAAGTATTCAACAATTGCACTTGCGCTTGTCAGTGCGGGTCTTATTGGTTGCGGTACTCAGCAATCAGCAATCGATTCACATTCAGCACCGGGTGCCCCCGGTGCCAAACCTTATTGGGCTTACTCAGGTAAAACAGGTATTGGCACGTCTTACGAGGCTTATCAAAGTGGGCAATATAGTGATGCAGCTTCTACCAAAGCTGTGTCAAAGGTATGGTTTTCGCTTGCTAAAGGCATGATCACAGAAACTATGTTTGGTCTTATCCACCAAGCGCAAATTAAAGACATGCAGTTTATCATTGTTGGTGATGGGTTTGTGGTTAAAGAATCGGATACAGATAGCTTGGATGTGACCATAGATTACCTGCACAAGGATGATAGTGGCCGTCCACTGTCTCTCGCCTACAAAGTGGTCAGCAAAGATAAGCAAGATCGCTTTACGCTTGAAAAGCATATTTTTACAGACCCTGAAAGGCAAACGTTATTTGTTAGAGCAAAGGTGGATAGTAAGTTAAAGGCTGTTAAGGCGTTTGTGAACGTTAATCCTTACGTCAATAACAATGGTTTAAATGACTTTGCAAAAGTAACAGATCAAGGGCTGTTAGCGTGGGAGGGTGATAATTATTTATCGTTGCAAAGCAAAACGGGGTTTGTTGAAGCTTCTGTTGGCTTTACAGGCACCAGCGATAATTTATCAATGCTGGAGTCTACAGGTAAGTTAGCTCAAGCTTATACCACCACAGGGGAAACGTCAGGGAATGTGAACTGGCTGGCAAATTTAGGCACTATTAGCGGTAGTAATACCTTTGATTTAACCTTGAGCTTTGGTCACTCAGCGCAAAAAAGTTTTGCCGAAGGCGCAGCTTCTCTAGCTAAAGGGTATGGGCAAGTATTGGCAGATTATAATGGTGAAGGAGAGGCGATAGGGTGGCAAGACTATATCACCAGCCTTAAACCACTTAACTCAATGACCGCTAACACAACAGATAATGGCAAGCTCTTGTATACCAGTGCACTTGTATTAAAAGCACAAGAAGATAAAACCCATGCAGGCGCCTTGATCGCATCATTATCTAACCCGTGGGGAGATACAGTGCCTGCAGAGCAAGGCCATACGGGTTATAAAGCAGTATGGGTACGCGATTTTTACCAAGTGGCAATGGCATTTTTAGCGATGGGTGATGAGCAAACAGCACTAACTGCATTTGAATATTTAGAAAAAGTCCAAGTCACGGATAAAACACCAGGTAACCAAGGTGATACGGGGTGGTTCTTGCAAAAGACCCATGTTGATGGTGAACTTGAGTGGGTGGGCGTACAGCTTGATCAAACTGCAATGCCAATTATGCTAGCATGGAAACTGTGGCAAGCAGGTGTCCTAAGTGATGAGAAGTTGGTGTACTGGTACAACAAAATGCTCAAACCGGCTGCCAACTTTTTGGTTGAAGGGGGACTGGCGAAAATACTATGGAATGACACACAAATCATGCCTCCAGCAACTCAGCAAGAGCGTTGGGAAGAGCAAAATGGTTACTCCCCATCAACTACGGCTGCCATCATTTCAGGCTTAGTCACAGCAAGTGACATTGCTAAGTTAGCTGGTGACAAAGCTGGAGAAGAAAAGTTTCTAGCAACAGCACAGCAGTATAATCGTGAAGTTGAAGCCTTAATGTTCACCACCGAAGGTAACTTACAGAGTAAGCAAAGTGATGGGCGTTATTTCTTCCGAATTGGTCAGGATAAAGACCCGAACTCGAGTACACCATTAAACGCAAATAATGGCCGTCAAGGTATGGATAAGAAACAGATCATTGATGGTGGCTTTTTGGAGCTTGTGCGTTATGGGGTAAGGGCGGCAGATGCGCCAAGTATTGTAGCAACAATGCCTGAATATGATGATGAAACGATTGCAGAAAACTTGAGAGTAAAATACAGCTTTAAATTTGATGGCGATGTGAATAGCTACCCGGGTTATCGCCGCTATGGTAATGATGGCTATGGCGAAGATGAAAAGCGCGGAACAAATTATGCTGAAGGCGGACAAAATACTGATGGTCAGCGCGGTCGGGTATGGCCGTTTTTCACCGGTGAACGGGGTCATTATGACATTGCATTAGCACTGCTAGACGGTGAACTGAGTATCGATGAGCAGAGCAAAATAAAAAATACTTATGTTAAAGCGATGGAGCATTTTGCTAATGAGGGCATGATGTTACCAGAGCAAGTATGGGATGGCGTGGGTCAGAATACCTTTGAATATACGCTCGGTGAAGGAACTAATTCAGCGACACCACTAGCTTGGACACACGCAGAATACGTAAAGTTGGTTCGTTCACTACAAGAAAAACAAGTGTGGGATCACTACCCAATTGTAGATAATAAATTGCAATAACGAATACAAGCGATAAAAATGCCAAGGTTTACCTCGGCATTTTTATCGCGACTGTTACCGTGAAGACTGTCTGATAATCAGTTTAGGTGGCAGTAGTGTATCGGCTACTTGTTCTCCTCTGATCAGCCGAAGTAAATTATCAACCAGCATTTGACCTGCCAGCGTGGTATTTTGCTGTACTGTTGTCAAAGATGGAGAGACATAACCGGCCGCAGCTATGTTGTCGAAACCAACAACATGTACGTCGTGCGGTACGCGGATCCCAGCTTCTTGTAGCGCTTTGATAGCGCCAATTGCAATAAGATCACTGGCGGCAAAAAGCGCATTGAATGTCACGTTATTGGCAATAAGTGAGCGGGTCGCATGGTAACCTGAGTCTTCTGTGGAGATGGCATTGGCTATTTTACGATCGCTGACTTCGATCGCCTTTTGCTTGAGAGTATCTCTAAAGCCCTTAAAGCGAGCGAAAAATTCAGGACTATGATCCGAAGCATCGCCAATAAACGCACAATCAGTCCTAACCATTTCAATTAAATGCTTAGCGGCCAATGCACCACCGCCATAATTGTCGCAGCTCACTGTTAGATCAGGGCGATCATCAACAGATGCGCCCCAACAGACGAATTTAGTGTGATTGTCGAGTAGGGTTTGTAATTTCGATTGGTAGTCGATGTAATCACCGTAACCCAGTAAAATAAGGCCATCAGCGCGATGACTATCTTCATAGTCAGCGTGCCAATCACTGCTGGTGGATTGAAACGAGACTAATAAATCGTAACCTTCTTTTGCACATGCGCGAGTAATACTGCCCAGCATACTTAAAAAGAAAGGATTGATCTGTGATTCATCCTCCGTTGGGTCTTCAAATAGTAATAGTGCAAGTGTGCTACTTTGTTGGGTACGCAGGTTACTGGCGTTTTTATCGACTTTATAATTTAGCTTTTTTGCAATCTCATGGACACGGCGGCGTGTTTCTTCGTTAACCAACGGGCTATTTCTTAAGGCGCGTGACACGGTAGATTGTGATACGCCTGCATAGTGGGCAATATCAAATGAAGTTGCTTTACCTTTCATGTTTTTCTCAACGCTTTGGACTGTGACATTGTCAGCCATTGAGAATTTTTTTCAACCAATTTAAGAGAATTTGCAAATTTTTATTGATACAGTCTGACACCGGTGTCATAATGTCGGTGTTTTATCATTTTGTTGTCAAAACGTATTTAGCTGCCCTATGCCAAGGGCAGCATTTTTTTACCAATTAATTCAATTTAGGTAAGAGCAAAAGCCAAGGCGTGCAAATTTTGGCTAGCTGAGACAATAAATTGCAGGACGTGTGCTGGCAGCCCTGATGTTAGCCCAAGCATAATCGCAGTGATAAAGAGATAATAATATGAGCCAGACAACAAGCCATTCATCCGTGCCGTTTGAACCGATTGTCGTTGCCGACATCGGGGGAACAAATGCTAGATTTGCTATAGTGTCAGATTTCGACACACAAACTAATCGTTTTTCAATCACTCACCAAGTTACTTTTCCAAGTGCTGAATTCCAATCTTTTGAAGCCGCTATCCAAAAATATTTAACTGAGTTACCCATCCCACAACCACGCCGAGCGTGTTTAGCGGTTGCAGGTCCTATTAAGTCTCAGCAAGTACACCTAACTAATCTTGGTTGGCATTTTAATTCTGAAGACATTCAATCACAGTTTGACTTTTATGAACTGGCGGTTATAAACGACTTCGCCGCGTTTGCGTATGCTTCACCATATTTAGCATTAGAGAAAAACCTTGTAATTAAACAAGGCCAGCCAGAGTTAGGGGCAAATATTGGGGTGATGGGACCCGGAACTGGTTTTGGGGCTGCGTGTCTTGCGCGAGATATTAACGGCAGTGCAGTGATGAGCTGTGAAGCTGGGCATATTTCACTTGCACCGGTGACCGCTTTAGATAAAGAATTATTGACCGTCCTTCGTGCCAGCATTCAGCATGTCTCTGTTGAGACTGTATTTTCTGGCCCCGGTATCGCGAGACTTTACAAAGCCATGGCGCAAGTGCGTGGTGAGCAAGCAAAAGACTTAAACGCTGCGCAAGTCAGTGCTCTTGCCAAAGAATGTAAAGTGTGTGACGCGACGCTTACACATTTTTGCGACTGGATGGGCAGTGTAGCAGGCGACTTAGCGCTGACTTTTGGTGCTTTAGGTGGCGTTTATATTGGCGGTGGGATATTGCCTCGCATGCAGACTAGATTGCAAGCAAGTAGCTTTGTTGAGCGCTTTACTGAAAAAGGCATGATGTCGCAGTATACCAGCCAAATTCCAGTAACTTTGGTGGTGCAGGATAATATTCCACTAATTGGTGCTGCGGCTTGTATTCACGAGCGACGAGGATCGTTAAGGTAGGCCAATGAAAAAAGTAACTATCAATAGCGTTGCTGAGTATGCTGGAGTGTCAAAAAAGACAGTTTCTCGGGTTCTGAACAACGAACCTAATGTCAGTCCGGCAACTCGCGAAAAAGTGCTAAAAGTTTTTGAAGAATTAAATTATAAACCAAATCCAATCGCGCGGGGTCTGGCACAAAACCGCAGCTTTATTATTGGTTGCCTCTACGATAATCCATCAAAGAGTTACATCACGCGCGTGCAAAGTGGTGCGCTTGAGGCATGTCAAAAACACAGTTACAACTTATTGATCCACCCATGTGAACTGCGTGGTCAAGACCTTATTGATAACGTTGAGCAGTTACTGACGACTTCAAGATTAGATGGAATTGTACTTACCCCACCATTTTCAGACTCCAAAGAGCTGATAGCTTTTTTAAAGCAGCGAAAAATTCCGTATGCACGTGTCGCGTCGGCAATTGAAGGAGATGACTCCATTTCGATTAGAAGTAACGATGAACAGGGCGCGTTTGAACTTACAGAGCACTTGATTAAGTTAGGTCACACCGAAATAGCATTTATCAAAGGTCACCCAGATCACAGTGCCACAGAAAATCGTTTTTCCGGTTATCAGCGCGCGATCGCAAAGCATGGTATAGATTTTCAGCCGCGTTTAGTCGCAGAAGGTAACTTCAGTTACCATTCGGGTGCAGACAGCGCAAAAGCGATTTTAGATCTAGACCCTAGGCCGACAGCTGTTTTTGCTTCAAATGACTATATGGCGGCTGCCGTTTTAAAGTTGGCTACGCAACGTGAAATTAAAGTGCCGCAACAGTTGTCTATTGCAGGCTTTGATAATGCGCCGATCGCTCGGCATATTTGGCCTGGACTAACGACCATTGCACAGCCTGTCGAAGAGATGACACGTATTGCAGTAGAGGAGTTAATAAAGCATATTTCGCAGCCGCAAGAAACGCCATTTCAACATGTACTTGAAGCTAAACTCATTACTCGAGAGTCGACCCAAGCGCGCTCGAACTCATAACATTTTCAATTTTTATACTTGCCCCAAAGCCCAATGCTTAGTCATTGGGCTTTTTATTTTCGCTGTTCTTAGGAAAAATGTTAAATACAGCGCGTTCAAGTAATCCTCAGGTTTGTATCGCATTAATGAAGCTTGTTGACCCATCAGTTATACCAATTTGACTTAATACTTGCTCAATTTGAAGGAGTAAATCTGACGCTAACAGCGTTAAAAATTTCTCATTTAGAACAACTAAATAGCAAAATTTTTGCCTCGTTATCGACAAGATTTTCTCGCCTCAAAATAGACCACTTAATTAAGCAAATTGGTATTAAGCTGCATATCGTCATGCTAAGGCCAATTGAGAATTTAACTCTACAATAGTGATTATGATCAGACATTAGAATAATTATTTTTGTCATAATAATTAACAATAAAATCAAACAACAAACGATTCTTGTTACACAGATATCAGTTGAATTTCTAATGGTTATAATTTGGTCATTTTAAAAAGTTAGACTAAATTTATAAGAAAGGTTGACACCGGTGTCAGCTTTGTGAGTAAATATAGTGACACCGGTGTCAGGTTGGGGTGAGAGACAACCTGATAGCGTACCTTTGAACGGGTAAATCAAAGCAGCTCTGTACAAGGATTGCCACGAATGCTGGTAATCGTGCAGAGCCTTTTTCCTCTAACACTAGAGAGTCAGTATTATGTTGCATCCACGAATTCAGGAAGTCACCGAACGCGTCATTGAGCGAAGCAAAGCAACACGTCAAGCCTATTTAGCTCGAATCCAACAAGCAAAAAAACAAACGCGCGTACGAGCAGGACTGGGCTGTGGAAATCTAGCACACGTGATGGCTGCATGTTCAAGCAGTGACAAAGCACGTCTGAAAGAAGACGAACAACCAAATTTAGCAATTATTAATTCGTACAATGACATGCTGTCGGCGCACGAACCATATAAAGAATATCCAGATTTAATTAAAGCAGTGGCAAATAAGTTTGATGCGACTGCACAAGTGGCAGGTGGTGTACCTGCGATGTGTGACGGGGTGACACAAGGCCGCGATGGTATGGAACTGTCTTTGTTCTCTCGCGACGTAATTGCCATGTCAACAGCGGTGGCATTATCGCATGATGTTTTCGATGGAGTTTTCTGTCTTGGCGTATGCGACAAAATCGTCCCAGGATTATTAATCGGCGCGTTATCTTTTGGTCATTTACCTATTTTCTTTTTGCCAGCAGGCCCAATGCAGTCGGGGATCCCAAATAAAGAAAAAGCTCGTATTCGTCAAAAGTTCGCTCAAGGTCTAGTAAGTCGGGATGAGCTACTAGAAGCCGAAAGTGCTTCCTATCACAGTGCTGGTACTTGTACTTTTTATGGCACAGCAAATTCTAACCAGATGCTAATGGAGATCATGGGTCTTCATTTACCTGGTAGTTCGTTTATCAACCCATACACTGAGCTAAGAGATGGCCTAACAGCGAGTGCAGTTGAGACCATGTTGGCGCAACTGCTCGATGGAAAAAGTGGCAATGTACTTGCGGACATCGTGAGTGAAAAAACCGTTATTAATGGTTTAGTTGGTCTATTGTCTACTGGTGGTTCAACTAACCATGCTATCCACTTGGTGGCGATGGCAAAAGCGGCAGGTGTGCAAATTACCTGGAAGGATATGGCCGACTTGTCTGAAGTGGTGCCGTTATTAACGCGTATTTATCCAAACGGGCATGCAGATGTAAACCATTTCCAAGCAGCAGGGGGGATGGGCTTCTTGATGCGTGAATTGAGAGATGGCGGCTTCTTACACAATGACGTCAAAACAATTGTGGGCGAAGGACTTGATGCTTACACCATGGAACCATTGCTGGATATTAACAGCAATGTGATCATTAGCGATAACCAAGGGCCTGCTAAAGTGAAGTGGGTACCAGTGCCTGAGAATTCGCTAGATGAAGAAGTGCTTCGTCCAGTCGCAAATCCATTTAATAAGCAAGGTGGCTTGCAATTACTCAGTGGTAATTTGGGTAAAGCGGTGATTAAAGTATCTGCGGTACAAGAGCAGCATCAAACTGTGACGGCGCCAGCAAAGGTATTCAGTTCTCAAGGTGAATTACAAGAAGCCTTTGCTGCTGGCAAGCTTAACCAAGATTTTATTGCCGTGATTAAAGAACAAGGCCCTAAAGCGAAAGGTATGCCTGAACTTCATAAACTGACACCAGTGATGGCTACACTACAAGACCAAGGCTTTAAAGTGGCAATTGTCACCGATGGTCGTATGTCTGGTGCTTCGGGTAAAGTACCAGCAGCAATACACCTTGCGCCTGAAGCGGTTGAAGGTGGTGCAATTGCTAAAGTGCACGAAGGTGATTTGATCACTCTAAATGCACCTAAAGGCGAATTAGTGCTACACGTCTCTGATGAAGAAATGGCACAGCGTGAATTACAGCTATCACGACAGTCACAGACATTTGGTACAGGCCGAGAGCTATTTTCAGGATTTAGACACATAGTGAGTAGTGCAGATCAAGGCGCATGCTCATTTGGCATCGAAGAATAATAACAGTGGGAATGAGGGTGAGCATGAGTATTAAAGAGATATTGTCAGCAGCACCAGTGGTTCCGGTTATCGTTATTGATAACCTAGAAGACGCGGTACCGCTTGCTAGGGCATTGTTTAATGGTGGCTTGCGAGCGCTTGAAGTTACACTTCGCACACCGGTGGCAGCGCAAGCGGTGAAAGACATTAAAGCGGCTTTACCAGAGGCCTATGTCGGTACTGGCACGGTAGTGGATAAAGCAACTTTCAATGCTTCTGTAGAAGCCGGCGCTGATTTTATGGTCAGCCCTGGCGTAAATGACGAATTATTGGAACTGGCAAAGTCTTCAAGTATTCCATTCCTTCCAGGTGCCGCAACGCCAAGTGAGGTGATGAAACTTGCAAGTCATGGTTTTGAATTCTTGAAATTTTTCCCAGCAGAAGCTGCAGGTGGTGCACCAATGCTTAAGTCTATTGGCGGACCAATTCCACAAGTAAAATTCTGTCCAACGGGTGGTATTTCGTTGGCAACTGCACCTAAGTATTTAGCACTCGACAATGTGGTATGTGTGGGCGGTACTTGGATGCTTGATAAAGCGCTTATCGCAAACAAAGACTGGCAAGCCATTGAAGCGCTTGCAAAACAAGCAAGTGAAGTAAAATAGATTAGGGGACAGTTATCATGATTAATATCGCAATTAATGGCTATGGACGTATAGGTCGTAATGTACTTCGCGCACTATACGAGTCAGGTCAGAATAAAGACATTAAAGTTGTTGCCATTAACGATCTTGCACCTGCAAATGTAAATGCGCATCTAACTCAGTTTGACTCAGTACATGGCCGCTTTCAAGAGCAAGTCGTACTGAATGATAATACACTGGTTATTGGTGGAGATGAAATTACGCTAACGCAAGAGCGTGATCCTGCAAACTTACCATGGAAAACACTGGATGTTGACGTCGTGCTTGAATGTACGGGGTTGTTTACTTCTCGCGAAGCCGCTGCAAAGCACATTGAAGCGGGCGCTAAGAAAGTGATCGTTTCTGCACCGGGTACTGATATGGACGCAACGGTTGTTCATGGCGTTAACAGTGAAGTACTTAATGCTGAGTCAACGATTATTTCTAACGCATCTTGCACCACAAACTGTCTTGCGCCTATTGCAAAAGTGTTAAACGACACTATTGGAATTGAGCAAGGTAGCATGACGACTATTCATGCTTACACGAACGACCAGAACTTATCTGACGTATACCACAAAGATTTGTACCGCGCTCGAAGTGCAACACAATCGATGATCCCAACAAAAACAGGCGCAGCAAAAGCAGTAGGCCTTGTGCTGCCTGAGCTGGCGGGTAAACTAGACGGCATGGCGGTTCGCGTGCCAACTATCAATGTATCGCTAGTTGATTTAACTTTTGTTGCGAAGCGCGAGACGTCAAAAGAAGAGGTCAACGCGGCAATTAAAGCAGCTGCTGAGGGCGTAATGAGTGAAATCCTAGAGTACAATGAGCTACCTCTGGTTTCGATCGATTTTAATCATAACCCAGCTTCTTCGGTATTTGACTCAACGCAAACCAAAGTTGATGGCAAACTTGTAAAAGTGATGGCTTGGTATGATAACGAGTGGGGTTTCTCTTGCCGCATGTTAGACCAAGTGAAGGCACTAGGTACATTCTTATAATCAGGATTAATTTCTGACCAAAAGCTCTGTTAATCGCAGAGCTTTTTTGTTTTTACGAGAAAAATGACCATTCTGCCTTATCAATTGGTATAAGTCCCTTGAGGATTGGCAGCGTATATGGAAAAATTCACACACAAATACCAATAACTCCAAACGAGGATTTAATTATGCGCATCATCTTGCTAGGCGCACCGGGTGCAGGTAAAGGTACTCAAGCTCAATTTTTAATGGACAAGTATGGGATCCCTCAGATCTCTACAGGTGACATGTTACGTGCCGCAATTAAAGAGGGAACACCACTGGGTCTTGAAGCGAAAAAAGTCATGGATGCCGGTCAATTGGTGTCTGATGAAATTATTATCGGCTTAGTCAAAGAGCGCATTGCTAAAGAAGATTGTGCAAACGGCTTCTTGCTTGACGGTTTTCCACGTACTATCCCACAAGCTGATGCAATGAAAGAAAATGGCATCAATGTAGACCATGTCATCGAGTTTGACGTTGCGGATGAGATCATTGTTGAGCGTATGAGTGGTCGTCGTGTACACCCAGGTTCTGGCCGTGTTTACCACATTGTTTACAATCCGCCTAAAGTTGAAGGCAAAGACGATGTGACAGGTGAAGACCTTATCATCCGTGATGACGATACAGAAGAAACAGTACGTAAACGCCTAGCAATTTATCACGAGCAAACTAAGCCACTTGTAGATTACTACAGCGCTGAAGCGGACGCCGGTAACACGCAGTATCACAAACTTGATGGTACTCAAGCTGTTGATGCGGTCAGCAAGCAGCTTGGTGAGCTTTTAGGCTAAAGTTTACAAATCGAAATAAAAAGGAGCTAATTTTAGCTCCTTTTTTAGTATATTAACCTCGCAACAAAAAGAATATTTAAGTCTCCTAAAAAGGTAAAAGTTTCACTCTACATGCCCAAGCTCCAGTTCTAGCGAGCAGTTTGCTAGCAAATCCAGACTGGCCTAGCAATTTCCATAGATTAGCAGGTGTTACGGTACAATTGCTTCCTCTCAGCTAGATATAGTGAAGGTTTTCAGCAGTAATAGTTGGTTAAGTTTGGATCCTGGTGATCCACACCTTCACAAGGTGTTGTATTCATCCAGAGAGATTTTTTAATTAAAGTAGTTGTTGAAAGCTTAAAAAAAGCTGTATGCAGTATACCTTAGAGCAACTAGCGGATAGGGGCTCAGGTCGTTTACTCGTCACCTGAGTAACAAGTCTTTCTAACGCAAATTCATACTTTCCGTATTAAAAAACAGGACAATTTAAAAGCAAATGTTTGCTAACTATCTCAATGTTGTTATTATTTTTTTACTTGCAATGTAAGCAAGTTGAAAATTCAGATTGTCATTAAGGATAAAAAAATGAAATTAAAAGTAAAAAAGAAAAGTATGTTAAACCTATCTGATAACAAGTCATTAAACCAAAAACTGACACCACAAGTTGCGGGAGGCGGATTTACTTCCAGTTGGTTTAAAGAGTTAAGTAAAGCATATTGCGACATTGCAAAATAACTTAAACCATGGGTGATAGAACAACTAGGTAGGCTTCTCTTATAGTGTAAAGATAAGACTTGCCATTAAGGGTTGATATATCTACATGATTTGGAGCGTTTTAGCTCCTTTTTCACTTTATTTCTTGCTTAGAGATGAGCATAAAGCCGTATGACATTCGTACTATCCTATTGTTTTGATTAGTCACAAAACTTCTTATTTAGAACAGCTTAGAAGCAAAATTTTTGCCTTGCTTACAGGACGTAGTTACCGAGGTAATAGCAGGACGCGGGCGCGGTGTTATCGACAAGACTTTCTCGCCTCAACATAGACCTCTTAATTAAGATAATTGGTTTAAGGCTGTTATAGCGATGGTGTTAATCGATAGTGGGAATTACGGCTAAGAGGCTCTCAATGGAAGTTAGATGATATAAGTCGAGCTATGAGCTTTTTACGCGTTTAAGCTCGCCTCATATCACCTTTAATAAAGCTTAATTGGAGTTAAGTTCAAACTCTATTCTGATGGAAGCGCCACCATCATATATACCACTGTCTATCAATTGTTCGTATGTTTGGCGTTGAAACACATTGATAAGGTCAATGTAATTACCTTCATGATTATAATCGTAAAGGTTAAATGAGAGGTACATAGAGCTTTCATCCATCGTCTCATCAGTGAGAATATCACCAAATTCCAAATCAGGGATTGTTCCTTTAGCTTCAGAGTTGATATACCAACTTACCGCACCATGCTTGTAATCATTAAACCCTATCATATATTGTACTCTGTCAGCACTGGGTACAGCGTTGGTGTAATCATAAGATAATACGTTACTATTTGATGATACTAGGGCATTAACAAAGCTGTTTGAAAACTCATAACCAACATCGTAGGCCGAAATCTTCTGCGGTTGATCTAAGTGACCATTTTCGTCGATATGCTGATATGCAGTATTAAAGCTCTTAAAGTTACCCTCTGCAAAGCTGTTTTCCTCAAAGCTTGCAAGAGAAAGTAAGTTGGTATCTGCAATAGAGGGGTAGATATAAAGATTATCTTTGGTTCTATATGAAACTTGATGAAAAACAGAGCGGTTATCAATGGCACCACGTATGTTAACAGTCCCCATACTATGCTCATCAATGTGTGAGTAGTCGACTTTAACGCCTTGATGAATAAAGTCAGACTCTTTTACACTGATTGCTCCGGAAGAGAGATCAAATTTCGCCGCTTTTGAGCCGCCAAAGTATGGCGTTTTGATTGAAAGATAAGCGAGTTTATCCTTGCTACACATTGGCAATACGTCATCAGCAACATCAATATGAATTGGGCGGCGATTTACCCCCTCCAAAATAGCATCAGGTGCAGATATTTTAAGTTCAGAAATATCGACTTGCGCCTCATATGTACATGAACAAGAGTCATCACTGTTATAAAAACTGAGTCTATCTAGTGTTAATCCGTTAGAAACATCAAGATACGTGTCGACATAAGTCACCTTTTCACCATCATTGTTTTTCATTGGTATTATGACAGAGATATGTTGTGTCCCTTGGGGAATATCGGTATCTATCTTCCCTTGATTGTCAGATTTTGTGGTACCGTTTACGGCACCATCAAGTTTATGGAATACAACATCAAAAGCTGGTCGAGTGGCTTCACCGCACGAGTTAGTCACGCTAGTCATTGTTGTGAATTTTGCTAGAGCAGCACTGCTGCTTCCTGAACCTTGTGTACTGTTGTTATTATCACTACCGCCACAAGCTACTAATGAAGAGATAAGCGCAAGCGCGATGAGTGTTTTTGTAGTTTTCATTGATTTAGTCCATTATTGAATCAGTGCAGATGCTACCCAAAATCAGGAACAAAGTATAGCGCTGTTTCGGACTTATCCTTGATAATTACTATATAAATTAATCGATTATAAACTTGTACTGTTTTAGAGTAAGAAGCAAAAAAGATTTCTACTTACTATGTAATCTGGTGTTTGGATGCTGGCTAAATCATTGCTTCTTCTACATACCTTATTCCAAATTAAACACTTCTTTGAAATGATCCCATAAGCCCAGTGATTCACCAGCAAAGATATCAATACCTAGCCAAGACTTTAATAAGTAAAGCGCAACAAACAAGATCCCAAGCAAAATAACACTGAAGACAAGTAGCGTGATTAAAAAAACGATAGCGGCGGTAACACGTTCGCTCGAGCTCAGCTTGCGCCTGTTTACACCGCCAAGGAAAACAAAATAGAAACTCCAGGGTAAGAATGGCAGTGCTAATGTCGGCCTAAAGTCAATCTTATGGTTGTTCCAACTACGCGTATCCATTGCTTTTTGTAGTGCTTTGCGTTGTTTGTAACTAAAGCTGGCAGCTATATCAGGATCCATTTTCTTTAACAGTTGCCGCACATGGGTATATTCTTGATCTGATTTATTTACAGCCATTTAGTCTCCTTTTATGATGAAATAAGCCATGTAATGACAGCTGAGCTTTGTGTGGGGTACCTGAACAGAAGGCTTTTAGGCTGATCATGATCCCATTTTTACGGATTACTTCTCGCTTGCTTCAAAGCTAGGATTAACTGTTCCCCAAACTCTCAGGCTTTTTTAGCCACTGCTCGGGTACTATTGAAGAATAGCCATTACAGTGCCGGTTTTATAAATGGATGCGGTAGTATGTTCGATGAGCGATAAAAGTAAGCTTGCTCACCTATTGTCCAAAATGTTGGTTACTTATTACATATAGTGTAGTTCGACATATCTTACTATCAATATTAACGGTCAATCTAAAATACTGAGCTTGGGTGGGGTGCAACAGCTTCGCTTGGATTAAAGGGGGGAGGTTGATTTGTAAGCTATTACAACGATAAACACATTGGAGCTTATTGTTTTGTAGAGCTAAATATCATAGCTTGCCTAACCTGCAGAATGCAGGCTAGGCAAATTTGCACATTAACTTCCTTACGCCTTAGCAGTAAAAATGGCGCGAAGTGGAGCCGGATAGCCTTCTATCGTTTTGTTTGGGTCATCAGGGTCTAAAAAGTCAGCAAGCGACTCTGTTTCCATCCACGGGGTCTGGCGCTGCTCGTCCAATGACGTCACATCCCGGTTAACAACTTTAATGTCTTTGAAGCCAACTCGCTCCAGCCATAAGGTTAGTGCATCACAACTTGGAATAAACCATACGTTACGCATTTTTGCGTAACGATCGGTGGGCACCAATACCGTGTTAACATCCCCTTCAACGACGAGAGTTTCTAGTACCAACTCGCCGCCTTTGCGTAGTTGAGCCTTAAGCTGAGCTAAAAAATCAATCGGGGAACGACGGTGATACAAGACACCCATCGAAAAAACGGTATCAAAGGCTTTAAGCTCTGGCAATTGCTCTACACCAAGCGGTAATAGGTGAACATTAGGGTCTGGATTATAGTGCTTGATAGTTTGAAATTGACATAGAAATAGGTCAGATGGATCTATACCGACAACCAGTTCTGCACCTTCACCACGCATACGCCAAAGGTGGTAGCCTGAGCCACACCCAATATCTAGCACATTGCGGCCTTTTAAATCGCTAATGTGTGGTAACAATCTATCCCACTTCCAATCACTGCGCCATTCTGTGTCAATATGTATACCATGCAGGTGAAATGGCCCTTTTCTCCAAGGCATCATACGCTTAAGAAGGTGTGTCAGTTGCTTTTGGTGACCTTCGCTGATTTCTTCTACCGTGCCAATTTCAACTTTTGTAGTGATGTTGACATGCGAAGTAGAAATGTCAGGTAAGTTTTTAAGTACTTTTTCCCATTTTGGCCAGTCTCCATGCTGTGCTTCTTTTTGCCAATGACTTAGCTGCGCAGGAAGTGTTTCAAGCCAATGGCTCAGTGGTGTCTTTGCTATGGTAGCGTAAAAGTCAGTAAACCAATGATTCATAATTGCCTCTATTTTATAGCTACCAGTGAGCAGAAGTTAAAACATTGATACCAGACTTGAGTTTGACTAAAGCCAATATCTTTTAATCTTGTCAAATGTGTGCTCAAAGAGTCTGTGCGCATCACGTTTTCAATCGCTGTACGCTTTTGGCTGATTTCCAATTCGGAATAGCCATTGTGACGTTTAAAGTCATGATGGAGATCGATCAATAAATTGTCTTTAATGTCATTTTCCCCACGAATTTTTTCGCTCAATAGTAATACACCACCGGGTTTTAGGCCCTGATATATCTTCTCAAGCACCGCATTGCGGTTTTCTGGTGGGATAAACTGTAGCGTGAAATTCATCGCAACCACCGAGGCGTTATTAATTTCTATTTCATTAATGTCGCCTAAAATGACAGAGACGGGCACATCAGATTTAAAGCCTTTTAAGTGAAGTTTACAGCGTTCAGTCATTGGCGCAGAATTATCTACAGCGATAATGTGACAATTTTCTTTGTCGATGTTTCTGCGCATACTTAATGTTACTGCACCTAAAGAGCATCCTAAGTCATATAAATTGGAGTTGCTTTGTGTATATGCACCAGCAAGTTTACCCATTGTACTGACTATCGTTGCATATCCAGGCACGGATCGCTGGATCATGTCTGGAAATACCTCGACAACATTTTCGTCAAAAGTAAAGTCTTTTACTGCTTGCTCAGTGGCATAAATACTGTCTTTGCCCGTCACATCAAATCTCTCTTTGAAAATAATCTCGCTATTTTAGCATTTTATGCTGGATAGTCAGTGATAAATTCAGTAGCTTGGCTACTATTAATGATAAGAAGTAAATATGAGATAAAAAATGGCGAAAAACAAAGTGATTAGCACAGAAGATATTCTTTCAACTCTATGCCACTCGGTAACAGAAGTGCTGTCGTCGGCAAGCGGCAATCAAATAAGCTATTCTGCAATGGTACAAAAGATTACCCGTACTTGTATGAGACCAGATATTGGCTGCTTTGTACTGTTTGATGGTGGATTTACCGGTTTAGTTGTGACCAATTTTACGGCGCAAGCTGCGATGGAAGTTTATACTGACTATATGCGTAACATGGGTATGCCTGAAGACGAAATTGCACATAGCCATTTGTCAGATGATGTTGCAAATGTTTTAGGTGAGCTGATGAATCAAATTGTTGGTGATTTTACCAACAAGGTTCGCGAGCAGCTACATACATCTATCACACAAAACCAGCCCAAGATGATGGCGATTAATAAACAAGTACAAATCTCAGTTGATACGACCATGGATCGACCGCAAGCGCGACGTGTTACTTTTACCACGCAAGGTCAAAATATTTTCTATCTTGAGTTAGCGATGGATAAGACTGAGTTTATTAAACTTCACGACTTTGACATTGCAGAGTCTGTAGATCCAGATGATATCATTGCAAGTCAAGCGGATAAAAAGACGTCAACAAAAGCTGCACAGGAGCAAGACACTGCTGATGATGATTTTATGGATCAATTAGGTCTGTAAACGGGTAGCATTTTTTTATTGTTGCTGTGTAGACTCTGCGGCCAAGTTACCATAAAGATGCACATGTCATTACGTATGTAGCTGCGCCTATGGTGGCTGGGTTGCACGATTGCAAAGCATTATATAGCAGTCAAACAAGTTTGATGAGGTAATGGCTCTTGTCATTACTTACTCAAATGTCAGACTGAATAGTCATCTACGCTTTTTTTGGGCTATGTTTTGGCTGAGGTGTTAAGCTCTCGATAAAAGTGCTTTTAATGCTGAGTTATATTGGCAGATGTACTGTTTGCTGTGTCTTAGGCTGAAGTAGTAAGTCTTTAGCCTTTTTCAGTTTTTTCCCTTGTTTGGCTTAATGCAGTAGAGGGCGCAGAAGTAATAATTGGATTGTTGAATTAGTGGACGGAGCCCTTATCGATATTTAAGTCTTTAGCTTCCTCAACACGCTTTATTGACGTTAACATCATGTATGCCTCATTAAACTCGAAGTGTGCAATAGCCGTTTTTAGCTTCTGTAACTCTACCTCCGATAAATAGCTACTGGCCGTTATGGTATCGACTAACTCAGTCGCTTGGGTATCGTAATCTCTCAGTGCTCTAGCCAATTGTATTAGCTCCTCTAGCTGACTACTCTCGCTCTTCGTCACGCTGTTAGTGGCCTCCGATTCTATTACTTTATCTTGCTTGCGACGTAACTGACATTGCCCCAGCGCATATTTTACGTACTTGATAAGCTCATCTATTTCTTGTGCTTTAGGTGGATTAATATCAAGTGAGGATTCAATTTTTTTGAATTCAGTGACTAATTTTACAATAGATAAATTAGCACTTGCGCCTTTTAAGGCGTGAAGCATACTTTGTGCAAGTTCCAAATTTTCGATTGCCAATGCTTGTTTTAAGTTGATGAGCTCTTCAACTTGCTGTGAAAGAAACTTTTCAAGAATATCAAAATAAACTTTTTGATTTCCGGCAGCACGGGCAATACCTTCTGAAATATCAATACCGTTAAACTCAATAGTTTCCTCTGATACAAAAGTTGATGTCGTGGTCACGATGTCGTTTTGTAGATCGTCTGGCTCAAGTGGTGGTAGCGAGTGGTTGACTTGCGTATATTGTAAAATACGCTCTACTAATTGCTTCACGTCAATGGGTTTAGTTACGTGATCATTCATTCCAGCATCAATACAAATTTGTATGTCCTCTTCCATTGCATTTGCCGTCATCGCCAGCACAGGTAAGGTATCTTTATCATACTCTTTTCTGATCTTTTGCGTAGCAGTGATACCATCCATTATTGGCATTTGCATATCCATTAGCACAATATTAATGTGCTTGCTTTTGAGTCGCTCAATCGCTTCTTTGCCATTATCCGCAACTACGACATCTGCACCAAAATTTGACAGTATTTCAACTGCAATTTCTTGATTTACAGGTTGGTCTTCGGCGACTAAAATCACAATTCCCTGTAACACATCATTAGGTATGGATTGCGCTTTTTCGACAACACTTCCCCTTACTGTGGTTGAACCAAAAAGTGCTGTTTGTATGATATCGATAAGGTTTGATGGATTTATTGGCTTCAATAACACGCCATCAACTAAACTTGCCTGGGTGTCTGTCAGGTGCAATTCTCGTCCATAAGCCGTGACTAAAATTATTTTACTCTTTAACTCAACAAGTTGAGAGTGAATTTTGTCAATTAATTCTATACCATCTAATTTTGGCATGTGCCAGTCAACAAAAATAAGGTCCGGTTGCTCCTTGGTAAGTATAAAGTGGTTTAGCGCTTTATTGGGATCTTGGTAAGCACTGAACTGCATTCCAAAGTTTTTCAGCATGCCGCCTAACACATCTAGTGCATGTTGGTTGTCATCGATGATGATGGCTGTTGATTTTGATAAGTAGTTAGAGAGGGGTTTTGTTTTATTAATCTCATCGCTAATCTCCATTTCTAGGGTAAAATAGAACTCGGAGCCTATACCTTCTTCACTTTCTACGTAGATCTCTCCTCCCATGAGTTTGACTAGTTGTTGTGAAATAGTTAAGCCTAAACCAGTACCACCATATTTCCTCGTAATTGAATTATCGGCTTGAGAAAATGATTGGAATAAGTTTCTCTGCTGGCGTTTGTTCATCCCAATACCAGAGTCTTTAACACTGAACTTCATTTTGGCAAGCGTAGTGGTGCAACTCACCAAAGTTACTCGGATCACCACTTCACCTTTGTCGGTAAACTTGACAGCATTCCCTGCGAGGTTGACAAGGACTTGGCTTAATCTAAATTGGTCACCAATTACACAATAAGGCACTTGAGAGTCGACATCAAAAACTAACTCTAGTTGTTTCTCTTGTGCTTTTACGCCGATAATAGTGGCAACACTATCGAGTAATTTTTCAGTTGAAAAAGCTTGGTATTCTAGTTCTACTTTACCTGCTTCTATTTTTGAGAAATCTAGAATGTCGTTAATAAGCCGCAGTAGCTGTTTAGCAGCAACATCTATTTTAGAGATATAATCATGCTGTTTTGCGCTTAATTCGCCCGATAATGCCAAATGGGACATCCCTATAATTGCATTCATCGGTGTTCTTATTTCATGGCTCATATTTGCCAAGAACTCGCTTTTTGCTTTTGCTGAATGTTGTGCAGAGTCTTTTGCTTCAATGAGCTCACGCTGTAATTGATTACGCTCTGAAACATCTAAGTACATACCCACGATACCTATTACATCGCCATCCTCATTGAAAAATGGCGCTTCGTACACGATTAATTCGCGCGCGTTTTCTTGACCATCTAGTAATAACACTTCATAGGTTTGCTCGTGTGATGAACGAATGATTTCAGCGGCTTTCGATTCAAATAAACTAGCTACCCCTAAATCAAACACTTCGTCTATCCTGGCACCAATAACATCAACTTCAAATTGGTCAAGGAGAGTTAAAAATGCTTTGTTAATACCCATAAATACACCTTCAGTAGAACGGTAGTATGTGGGGTTTGGGATGGCATTTATGATGTGATGAGTGAGTTCTAACTGCTCGCCCAAGGCGGACTCTGTTTTTTGTTGTTTCTCCATATTTTCGTTAATGACCAAAGCCAAACTTAAGTCTTTACAGAGATACTCCAAAGCATCAAATTGACTCTTACTTAACGTCTCTGCACTACCGATAAAAATCACATAAACAACTTGGTTATTTATTGTCAACGGCAAGGTATAGCGCCCTTGTATTTTTATCTCAAGATGCTTTGCTTTAAGCCACAACGGCTCGATAAGTATTTGAGATGTGTTTTGATAGGCACACTGAGTTAAACTTGATTCAATTACAGAATAATCCAGCGTAACTCCATGTGCACGGCACAAAGAAAAGGTTTGAGCATCTTGGTGTATATATAAAGCAGTACAAGGTGAATTAAACTCGTTGGCAATAAATGAGAGCGCATGCTCAACAATTGCGCTTGAGCCTGTGATTGATTTTAGTTCTCTATTATACCTTTCGATTATTGCAGCTGAACGTAACTTTTGATTTTGTGTAGCGGTAGTCTGATGAATCGAACGGATCAGTTCTTGGATTTCAGCATCTCCTTTGGAGAAGGCCAAATCAAGTGTATCAGCACGTTCGGATTGGTTTTGTAAGCTTCTGATTATGCTGTATAACGGTGAAAAATGCTTGGCTCTCATATGCCAAATAAAAGCCGTTAAACAGATGGCAACAAAAAAGATAGTTAACGAGACGGCAATCAGTAATTGAAGTTGTTGATTATGTACTTTTTCAATCTCAGCGTTTGCCAATATCGGCAGCTTGTCTATGGCGAGTCTATATGTCTCAGGGAAGCTAAGTTGTGCCTGAGGATCAGAAGCGAAGTGAGAAGCTAAACTTTTTTGTGCTTCGTATAGCTGATCCAGCATAAAAGGCGTAGGGGGCCTTTTTGGAAATTTCAGATTATCTAGCCATTTTGTATCCCGTTCTTTTACGTACATCTCTAGCGATAAATGGTTTTGATAGGAAGTCCTAAAATCGTCTGCAATCAAGCGTTGTGATGTAGTGGCGTGAAAGAGCAAAGCTGCGCCGCCAAGTACGCCTAACAAAGCGAATAGGGCGATCCAACTTAGTAACGCTTTTGAAGACATAAGCTATTATTTATGCGTGAATTTATATTTAACCATAGTCGCGATATATGATTTCTCAAGCTATGCTGTTAAAAGTGTCCTGTTCAGGGAGTGGGTAACGTGAATGGCTGATATTTTAATTGTTGATGATATGCCAGAAAACCTCCAAGTATTACAACTTATTCTCCGTAAAGAGGGGTTTAAAGTGCTAGCGGCAAGGGGCGGAGATATTGCCCTCAGCATCGTTAAGAAACATCATCCAGCCTTAATAGTCACCGACATTAAAATGCCAAATATGTCTGGCATCGAGCTCTGTAAAACGTTGAAATCGAACGCAGTGACAGCCGGCATTCCAGTTGTCTTTGTTAGCGCTTACGAAGACAGTGAGAGTTTAGTTCAAGCACTTTCTGTAGGTGGCGTGGATTACATCACCAAGCCGTACAAGCCAAGTGAGATCATAGCGCGAGTT
The DNA here is from genome assembly GCF_013366255.1 of Pseudoalteromonas sp. McH1-7. NCBI lineage: Bacteria > Pseudomonadati > Pseudomonadota > Gammaproteobacteria > Alteromonadales > Pseudoalteromonadaceae > Pseudoalteromonas > Pseudoalteromonas sp. McH1-7. The sequence continues at coordinate 60,531 of NZ_JABWPQ010000029.1, forward strand.
AACACCCAATTTAAATTGATTGAGGCGCAAAAATTAGCGGTTAAACAACAGCTATCAAACACTATTAATCAGATGATGATAGGTATTGCACATGAACTCAACACACCACTTGGCACAAGTATTACCTCGTCTAGCTATTTAAAAGAGATAGCACAAAACTTACAACAAGCATTGACATCACAAACGCTGACACAAGCACATTTAGTTGATGGTTTTGAGCAAATGAAAGAAAGTTGCGAGTTGTGTATACGCAATTTAGAGAAAGTAGCAAAATTTGTCAGCCTACTAAAATCAATATCGCAATCAGAAAGGGGCTGTGTTCGTGCGCCTACAAAGCTGTTTGATATTGAGAACCGCTTACGCAACAGTTTTTCGAAACAGAATGTTAAAATCGAATTTATTACAGAAATCGCAGCTAATTTATATGTTGATGGTCAGGCGTTACTTGAAGTGTTTGAGAATCTAATTGAAAACTCGATAGCACACGCGTGGTGTTCACCTGAACATAGTGTCACAATTAGCTGTCAACACCTTGATGAGCTGCTTCATATTTCTTATATTGACTATGGCGTGGGTCTAAAAGGTATTTCAACAACTGAACTCCTTAAACCTTTTATTACGACAAAACGAGGTAACGCTGGACATGTTGGATTGAGCGCCAATTTAACTGCTAACTTGATTTCAGGGGCGTTACAAGGCGAATTTGACGTAGATAATACTCCACTAGGATTGGAGTGGCGGATCCGTATTCCGGTTAGTGCACCTGATTGTGATTGATCTGTGTCAAAGTAGTGAGCTCTATTAGGAAAAGCGGACATAAGTCCTTATGTCATCGCCGCTAATTCAATAAGCTCGCTCGCTGTTAAAACGTAATCTGGAAAAGTCACCTGCTATGTATTGAATTAGCGTCACTGACTTATCTAAGAATTATCGACAACACGATCGTATAAGGGCTTTTTTAGCCTTTGCTGTTGCTGTTTTGAGAGGTAAGATTTGATTTACCCCTCAAGCATAAACCCCTAGGTTAACAGACCCGATAACATACGCCTTACCTTCTACTAGGTACGCAGTGTTGAGATGACACGGGAAGTGCGTTATTTACCGAAACAATGTGTTTAGGTAAATAACCATGAATTACTAATAATTTTGGTGGAACCATTATGCAACAGTTACCTACCGTAGACTATCAATCGCCAAATGCTGCGAAAGAATTTGTAGAGTCATTAAGAAATACCGGTTTTGGTGTATTAAAGAATCATCCAATCCCTCAAGAGTTGGTTGAGTCAATCTACAAAAATTGGCAAGAATTTTTTAATTCAGAAGAAAAGCATCAATTTCTTTTTAATAAAGAAACACAAGACGGTTACTTTCCACCAGAGGTGTCAGAAGTAGCAAAAGGCTTTACCGTGAAAGATATTAAAGAATACTTTCATGTATATCCAAAAGGTCAAGTACCAGCTCAATTAGAATCTGAGATCCGTGAATATTATCGTTTGGCGAATGAGTTTGCCCAAACGTTATTAAGCTGGGTTCAATCAGAAGCACCAGAAGAAGTAAGAGCAAAGTTTTCGATTGATCTAAAAGACATGATCAGTCAATCAGAGCAAACGTTATTGCGTATTCTTCATTATCCGCCAATGACAGGTGACGAAGAGCCCGGTGCTATTCGTGCAGCCGCTCATGGAGACATTAATCTATTAACCGTGCTTCCTGCAGCAAATGAGCCAGGTCTACAGGTACAAAGACAAGATGGCAGTTGGTTAGATGTGCCATGTGATTTTGGTTCATTGATCATTAATATTGGTGATATGCTACAAGAAGCATCTGGTGGGTATTTCCCTTCTACTATTCACCGAGTGATCAATCCAACAGGCAAAGCATCGACTAAGTCACGTATTTCACTGCCACTGTTCTTGCACCCAAGACCAGATGTAGTGTTATCAGAACGATACACGGCTGATAGTTACTTACAAGAACGTTTGAAAGAGCTAGGTGTTAAATAACCTCTGTTTTGAGCGTAACACTACTCAGTGGTGCTAGCTTTGCCTAGTGCCACTTTGGTTTTTCACTCGAAAGGCTGAACTCATTTCTTTCTCTAATTTCTCATCCTCGGTTATATTATTTCTGTAATTTTTGCTGTTTTTCCCTGACAATTTGCTCAAACTATGCAATATTCATTTTTTCAAAATGAATAAATTTCTTGAAAAAAATAATGACAACGCTGTCATTTGTTGTGTAACATCAATTCAACATGAATAAAAAACCGCGTCTAACGAAAATAATAACGTGGTGTAATCCAGAATAGAGTAGGGGTCTTTACATGATGGCTAAACAGGTTAACCAAGACCAACTATACATCGGTGTCGATGGTGGTGGAACAAAGTGCCGTGCAACTATTTATTCTCTTCAACATGGCATTTTGGGTACCGGTCTGGGAGGCCCTGCTAATCCCTTACATGGATTAGAGCGCACACTTGAATCTATTATGGTATCGACTCAAATGGCATTACAAGATGCGGGACTTCGTGTTGAGCAGGTTCATGAACTTAATGCCGGCCTTGGTCTCGCAGGTGTTAACTTGCCGCTGCTGTATGACAAGATTATGCAGTGGGAACATCCATTTAAACAGATGTTTCTTACCACTGATTTACATACTGCATGTATTGGGGCACATGAAGGTAGTGATGGTGCGGTCATTATTACGGGGACCGGTTCTTGTGGTTTTGCTTTGGTCAATGGCAAAACGGTCAACTATGGTGGACATGGTTTTGCTCAAGGCGATATGGGCAGTGGCGCATGGATGGGGCTAGAAGCAGTTAAAGCTGCCTTACTTGATCTTGATGGATTAGGTGAGAAAACAACGTTGAGCCAAGTATTATTAGATCATTTCAGTGCTAAAGATGCGATGGGAATTGCAGAGCAAATGGCAGGGCAACCTTCAAGTGGCTATGCAAAACTTGCCCGATATGTGTTAGATCAGGCTAAGCAAAACGATGACATCGCACTTTCAATAGTGAAGTCTGGTGCAGGGTATATCAGCCGCTTGGCGAAGCGTCTGCTTGAACTGAATCCACCCAGATTGTCTATGATCGGTGGGTTATCTGAACCATTACAAGCTTGGCTTGACCCAGAAATCGCAAAGCAAGTCCAACTACCTAAGCAGCCGCCTGAAATGGGGGCTATTTACTTTGCTATTCAAAGTGCAGGTCAAGAATTACAAAAGGCGAACTAATGACGACTCAATGTTACTTTGCTCCAGAGCTTTTTGATGGCGAAAGTTTTAGGAAAGATGTTTACTTCAGTGTAAATAAAGGTCGAATTGAACATGTTAATGAATCGCAGGTGATCGATGCTTTGACATTATCAGGACTAGTTGTACCTGGTTTTATTGATGTTCAAGTTAACGGTGGTGGTGGCGCATTTTTTAATGCAGAGCAATCCACAGAGTGTCTAGAAAAAATAGTCAGTGCACATGGGAAATTTGGCTCTACAGGGCTGATGCCTACACTTATCACAGATAGAATTGAAGTGATGCAGCAAGCCGCCGACGCCACTGCACAGGCTATTGCAGCGGGTCAATCAGGTGTGCTTGGGATCCACTTTGAAGGTCCTCATTTGTCTCATCCTAAGAAAGGCACTCACAGCGAACAGTTTATTCGGCCAATCTCAGAGGAAGAATTTACTGTATACGGCCGTCAAGATTTAGGGATCAAGATGGTTACTTTGGCACCTGAAACTGTTCCTCTTAGCGACATTGAACGTTTGATTGCACTTGGCGTAAAAGTGTGTATTGGGCATTCAAATGCAGATTACGAAACAGCAAATGCAGCACTTAACGTTGGTGTAGATGGATTTACTCACCTTTTTAATGCAATGTCCGCATTTACCTCACGCGAACCTGGTGTGGTTGGAGCGGCGCTATGGGATGACAATAGCTGGTGTGGTTTGATTGTTGATGGTCATCATGTGCACCCATTGTCCGCACAGCTTGCCATTCGTACTAAGCAGCGCGGTAAAGTAATGCTTGTGACAGATGCTATGCCACCTGTTGGTACAGATGACACCGAGTTTGACTTTTTTGATGGTAGGAAAGTGATCCGTACAGGCGATCGTTTAAACTCAACAACAGGAGAGCTTGCAGGCAGCGTATTAGATATGGCAAGTGCGGTACGTAATACTGTCAATACGCTTAACGTGAGCCTAGCTGAGAGTTTACGTATGGCTTCCCTATATCCTGCACAGTATCTTGGTTTATCACAAAAAGGGCATCTAAGATCGGGTGCTGATGCCGACTTTGTGGTACTCGATAGACGTAACTTGCTTGTTGAGCAGACCTATATCGCAGGGCAGGTGATATAACTGTTTTGTAAATGATTCATGGGCGAAATGGCCTTGTAGATTTCCCTGATAAAACCCCGCAGCTGTATCGCGGGGCTTTGTTTTTTATGTTTAGCCGATATTCGATATGGATGGTTCAATAACTAGAGCTGGTAAACCAATTAGTCTTAATACTTACTAAGTTTGCAGACGTAAATCGGTCGCTAACTTCGTTAAAACTTCTTATCTAGAACAACTAAATAGCAAGATTTTTGCTTAGTTATAGACAAGTTCTTTTCGTCTCAAAATAGTAAGCTTAACTAAGATAACGATTGGTATCGCTTCGATTTACTTTATGGTGGGATAGCGATTACACGCATTGTGAATACACCTTACAGTCAGTCGGTTAGTTTGATTGAGCTACCCATCGTTATGTTTCAAACGGATAAATAACTATGGCAACTAATAATAAACCAAAGCGACTTGCGTCTTTGGACGCCTTGCGTGGCATGGATATGTTCTGGATCTTAGGTGGCCAGTCAATTTTTGCTGCACTATTTGTATTGACCGGATGGCAAGGGTGGAAAGCTTTCGAAGCACATACGGCCCACAGCCCTTGGCATGGTTTTACTTTTTATGATCTTATCTTTCCACTATTTATCTTTTTATCAGGTGTAGCAATGGGCTTATCGCCCAAGCGTATTGATCATCTACCTTTTAAAGAGCGTCAACCGTTTTATATCAAAGCACTGAAGCGCCTCTTATTACTGTGTGGTTTTGGCGTGCTATATAATCATGGTTGGGGTACGGGGATCCCAATGGATCCAGAAAGCGTTCGTTACGCGAGTGTCTTAGGTCGGATCGCGTTTGCTTGGTTCTTTTGTGCTTTACTGGTTTGGCACACTAGCTTGCGAACGTTGGCCTATGTAGGTATTGGTATATTGTTATTCTATTGGATTTTGCTTTGCTTCATTCCTGTCCCCGGTGGACAAGCCGGCGACTTAAGTGCAAACGGTGTGGGTAGCTGGAATGCGTTTATCGACACGTATCTACTTCCAGGGATCAGTTATCAAAATCGTCCGGTTGACCCAGAAGGTGTGCTATCTAGTTTACCTGCCATCGTTAATGCTATCGCAGGGGTATTTGCAGGTCGTGCAATTGCTAATGCACACACTCAAGGTGAGTGGAAAACGGTAGCTATTCTAGCAGGCTCTGGGATCGTTGCGTTAGCACTAGGTTGGATTTGGGATATGCAGTTTCCTGTTAATAAAGAGTTGTGGACGAGTTCATTTGTGCTCGTAACCGTGGGCTGGAGCGCGATCCTGTTAGCAGTATTTTATGCGGTTGTAGATATACTGAATTTTCAGCGCTGGGCGTATCCCTTTATTATTATAGGAGCCAACTCTATTATTATTTATTTGGCGTCGAGTTTAGTGGACTGGAGCTTTATTAGTAAGAGTGTGTTTGGTGGGATTATTACTGCTGTACCGGCTGCATGGCAGCCGCTAATGGCTGTTTTTGCGTTATTGGCAGTGCAGCTTCTGGTGCTTCACTGGATGTATAAACGCCGCATTTTTGTAAGTGTATAGCGGCCCTCGGTGGTTATCAGCAGCTCAGGTTAATTAGTAAAAGTGCCCACTATTGTGGGCTTTTTTATACCTGCTGAATGTATAGCGTAAAAAATATCCATGTTTTTTTTCACTTTTGCTTTACAAGAGAATTATTTCTGATAATAATGACAGCGTTGTCATAATGGTGATAACCTAATGCTGTGTATCCCAATTAGGTTCGATCTGACCTTGTCTTGATTGCACGCGAGACAGGGTTCAGATCCCATTTTATTCTAATCATCTCAACATTTGGTTAATCGTATGCAAGTAGTCATTTTAAAAGACGCTGCCGAAGTGGCAGCATATGGTGCAGACATTTTTACAACGCAACTAAAGCGTAAAGCTAACTCTGTGTTGGGATTAGCAACTGGTTCAACACCAGTAGCTTTGTATCAAGAATTAATTAAGCGTAATCAAGCAAATGAAATTAGTTTTGCTGAAGTTACCAGTTTTAACCTAGATGAATATTTAGGTTTAGATGGCTCACATCCACAAAGTTATCGATATTTTATGCAGCAGCAGCTGTTTGACCATATCAATATTGATAAAAGTAATACGCACGTTCCCCCTGGTGACGCAAAAAATCCAATTACGGCGTGCGGCGAGTATGAAGCGCGTATTAAGTCAGCTGGTGGAATTGATGTACAGCTTTTGGGCATTGGCAGAAATGGCCACATTGGCTTTAATGAGCCATCGTCAGGATTAACTTCACGTACTCGCGTAAAGACCCTAACGAAAGCAACAATTGATGATAACGCGCGTTTTTTTAAAGCTGATGAGTACCAGCCTCATTTATCCATCACAATGGGTATTGGCACTATTTTAGATGCTAAAAAGGTGGTGTTGCTAGCAACAGGTGAAAACAAAGCTGATGCTGTTGTTGCGATGGTAGAGGGGCCGTTAACTGCCGCATGTCCGGCCTCAGCGCTACAAATGCACCGAGATGCAGTGATCGTTATTGATGAAGCTGCGGCATCTAAGCTAAAAGACATTGAGTTTTATAAGCATATTGAAAACGAGAATCAAAAGTTGCTGGATTATCTTGCCTCTCTGTAGTGTGAAATCACACTGTAGTTTTCGAAAGCCCATTTATGGGCTTTTTTTTTGCCAGCATCTTTGCGCTGTGTTAGTTTTAATCTCTCTAAGAGATGGCTAATTTGGTCCGAGAAATGAGGGAATAGGGGCTTGTTGTATTACACTCAAATGACGTTAGACAGAGCATCTAACGAACGAAAAGATAAAAATTGGTTATTGTCCCAAATGGGCGATAACAGTCGCTGGCTATTAATTCAGGACGACGCAAATTTAGTGCACACTCAAGCTAACGCATTACATTATCTTTCTCGAGCAGATGTTTCCGACTTAGCACTTCAAGATGCGATATTTTTAGGTCGTGATGAATCGCACAGTTACTTTGCTCTTGATGTTTCTAAGCAACGAGACAAACTTTCTTTTATTGATGCTGAGTTTGAGTTTATCGACATGCGTCAGGTAGGTCGCAATTTGCCAAAACAGCAAGGCTCGATAGGAGTGCTTGCCCGGGGCTTATGTTACTGGCATAAAACCCACTGTTTTTGTGGGCGCTGTGGACAACCTAATAAAATGGTTGAAGCAGGTCATGCAAGGCGCTGTGTGAATCCAGAATGTCGACATATGACGTTTCCCCGTACAGATCCTGCCGTTATCATGCTTGTAACGCATGTATTCCCCGATGGTATTGAACGCTGCTTATTGGGTCGTCAGGCCATTTGGCCTGAGGGCGTATTTTCAACACTGGCGGGGTTTGTGGATCCGGGGGAGACTTTAGAGCAAGCAGTAATAAGGGAAGTGATGGAAGAAGCGGGAGTTGAAGCATACGATGCCACTTATATTGCCTCGCAGCCATGGCCATTTCCGTCTTCACTTATGCTCGGATTTATCGCAAAAGCGAAAACCACAGAAATCTTCGTGGAGCAAGATGAGCTTGAGCAGGCTAGATGGTTTTCACGGGCGGAGCTTAATACATTTTCAGAGTGGGGCGATACCAAGCCCGGCTATAAACTGACCAGAGAAGACTCTATCTCCAGATATTTAGTTGAATACTGGCGTGCACAACCAGAAGAGTAATTATGAAAAAGCATACAAAAATTGTTGCTGCTGGAAGAAAAGCAGAATATACAGCAGGGGTGGTAAATCCAGTCGTTCAGCGCGCTTCGACTATAGTGTTTGAAAGCGTTGCTGAAATGCAAGAAGCAATAAAAGGTCGTGGCCATCGTACACTGTTTTATGGTCGGCGAGGCACCAACACCCATTTTGCTTTGCAAGATGCCATTGCAGAGCTTGAAAATGGCGCGGGTTGTGCCTTGTACCCGTGTGGGGCAGCAGCAATTGCACAATCGCTCTTGTCGTTCTTGAAAGCCGGAGACCATCTACTGATGGTGGATACCGCTTATGAACCCACCAGAGATCTCTGTGACAAGTTACTGAAGGGTTACGGAATAGAGACCACCTACTATGATCCAATGATTGGCGCTGGTATTGACGCGTTAATTCAAGACAATACCAAAGTGTTGTTCTTAGAGTCTCCAGGTTCAATCACGATGGAAGTACAAGATGTGCCAGCGATGGTTGAAGTTGCAAAGCGCCGTGGCGTTATCACTATGCTTGATAATACGTGGGGTAATGGCTGGCAGTTTAGGCCACTTGACCACGGTGTTGATATTAGTATTCAAGCAGCAACAAAATATATTGTTGGACATTCGGATGTAATGATGGGCGTAGCCGTTGCAAACGAGCGTTATTGGCCCGAATTGAGAGAACACTCTTATTTATTGGGGCAATGTACCTCCGCAGATGATGCTTATTTAGCGCTGCGTGGATTACGCACTATGCCCGCGAGATTAAAACAACATGAACAGTCGGCAATGACTGTGGCCAAATGGCTTGACGCACATCCACTTGTCGACCACGTTAGACACCCAGCTTTTGAAACTTGCCCCGGTCATGAGTTTTTCAAGCGCGACTTTGATGGCAGTAATGGTTTATTTTCAATTGTAATGAAAGAAGGTAGCCAAAAAGCGATTAACCGTTTCTTGGATGCCTTATCCCATTTTAAAATGGGCTTTTCATGGGGGGGATACGAGAGTTTGGTTACAGCCAATAAAACCATGGAGCATTTGCGATCAGCCACAGGTTGGACACTTGGTCCCGTTATCCGCCTTCACATAGGTCTTGAAGACGTAGAAGACTTGATAGAAGATTTAGAACACGCACTTAAGGTCTACGAACAAAATCTTGGTAAACCTTAAAACCTCGGCTCAACTTATCGGTATTGGGTACTTCATTTTAAAAGAGGTACCTCGGATTTATTGAGCCACAATAACTCTTGGATCAAGACTGAAAACTGTGGAGAGCAATACCAGTTTGGTGCAGTTTAAGCGTAAAGCACAGGGAACTTTCAGAGGGTGGATATGTCTAAGAGCTACGTCATAAAAGTATTGCAAACTGAATTCAAGGAAAGGTGATGAAATTAAACAGACTGATTATGTTACCGATAATCTCACTCAGCGCTTGTGTAGTAATGCCTGTTCAAGATACTGGTCACACCAACAAGTGCGAGATTTCATCGGATAGAAAAACCCTAAAGATAGTAGATGTTGCAGACGAAACTAATACGTATTATTCCGTGAGTGGAATTATTTTAACGCCAATACTCGTTCCTACTACCGCAATTCTTTCGGGGACTTATATGCTGATAAATAATACCTATCGTCTTGGGGAAGAGACGATAAAATGCGAAAGCAAATCTTAAAAGTAACTACAGACTTGTATAATTGTTGCGTTGTGTTTTGGTTTAAGCACTGCGCAATGCTCCAACTATTTAAACCAGACACCCCAACTATTTAAACCAGACACACACCACTAATTTGCACCTTGATGAGATACCGCCTAAGTTTTGAATCTATACTCAATGGATTGAGGAAACCAAACGATGGCGACTGCCCGTAAAAGACAAATCAGTTTAACCGATATTTAAACCAGACACCCAACTATTTAAACCAGACACACACCACTAATTTGCACCTTGATGAGATACCGCCTAAGCTTTGAATCTATACTCAATGGATTGAGAAAACCAAACGATGGCGACTGCCCGTAAAAAACAAATCAGTTTAACTGACACCAAATATTATCACTGTATCTCCCGTTGCGTCAGGCGCGCCTTTCTGTGTGGCGAAGATAAACTTACCGGAAAATCATACGAGCACCGCCGGGACTGGGTTGAAGAAAAGCTATTGATGTTGGCTTCCATATTTTGTATTGATGTTTGTGCTTATGC